>NZ_JAMOKT010000019.1:0-102360 GCF_023656795.1 Parabacteroides caeci | reverse complement strand
GCATTTGGTGCCCATCAGACCGGGAAGAAAGTTTCCACGAGCAAGGAAAGGAAGGCCCAATTGTAAAAACTATACTCTAACTAATTACAAAAGAGCACTATGAACCTTAAATTGATGACATTGAGTTAAAACTGACGGCAAATGAACCTGTAATGACCAAGTGACTCTGATTTTTAAGGCTTATATCCTTAACTTAATGACATTGAGCTGAAGCAGACGGCAAATAAACCTGTAACGAACAAGTCTTTTTGAGAATGGGATAGTTCAATTTCTATATTTCAAAATATTCTCCCAACTCCCATTGTCTAATATTTAGACAATTTGACTGTATCCTTCAATTATTTTTACTTATTCTTTGTCCTTGCAAAAGAAAGAGGATAGATTTGAAATGCCATTCGAAAAAGAACGGTACGAAAAGCCTAATATCGAATTTATGAAAACTGTCGCTCTAAAACTTGTATTCCGCAGCTGGTGGAGAAACAAGACATTCTCAATAATCTCCATCGTCAGTCTGGCGATCGGCATTGCCTGCACAAACCTGCTGGCCGTATTCACTATTCATGAATATGGAATAGAGAAAGGAAATCCGAACAAAGAACGTATCTGGATACTCAGCCAGGACTGGCCGATGAAAACCGGACAAAAGACTATCTATGCAGGAGGCGATATCCCGGCAATGCTGAAAGAGAAATACAGCGAAGTTGAGAATTATCTCCGGATAAGCGGAAAAACCGTCAAATACATTTCTATTGATAATGTGAAACACGCACCGATTCGTCTCGTCTCCGCCGATCCGTCTTTATCAGAGTTTTTCCCCTATAAAGTACTCTCCGGAAACCTGAAAGAGGCCCTGACCCAACCCGACAAACTGGCCCTTACCGAACAAACTGCCCGAAAACTTTTCGGAAAAACCAATCCGATCGGCAAAATAATACATTTCAGTCTTCCCGATGAAGAGATGAGCACCAAAGGCAGTACTAACAACGAACACGCTTACCAGGTTGCCGCCATCATAGCCGACCGGGAACAATCCTTTTTAAACCTGGAGGCAGTAACAGCTATCTCAGATCCCTTCTATGGCGGTACCAGCCTGTTACTGATGAACAAGCCAATCGACCGGAAAGCATTTGAAGCACAATTGAAAAAAGACAAAATCCCTACTTTACAAGGTGACCTGGGGAATTATTATCTGGATACTTTACAGGAAAGCTACTTCTACACGACCGAAGGACAGAAATCAAACTATCTGAATTTCCGTCAGCCGACATTGCTTTATGTAGGATTAATCTCCGCCATCCTGATTCTGCTAATAGCCTGTTTCAATTATATCAACCTCAACTTCTCACGTCTCCTTCAACAGGTACGGATGATTCATACACAGAAACTGATGGGAGCCAGCCGGAAAGAAATCAACCTGCAACTTTTTCTGGATACCTTCCTGACGGTAATCATTGCTTTCCTCTGCTCGTTGCTGATTACTCATGACCTGCTTCCCCTGTTCAACTCAATCGTAAACGGGCAATTACATTCCTCTTTCTTTTTCAACGGACAATCATTGCCAGTCATCTGTTGCTTTATCCTGCTGTTATCCATAATTCCGGCAGCCTATATGGGACAAAAGATATCCAGGCTTTCCAACTCCGGCTACCGGGAGTTTTTCACCGGAAATAAAAAGAGGAAGATAGTCACCTCATTATCCATCGCCCAATATGTTATTTCTATCGGCCTGGTCATTGCCACACTGACGGTAAACGACCAACTTCATTTCATCCGCCAAGGAGGAGATAATTATAAAAACCTGATTGAAATAGGAGATTGGCAAGAAGACGGTTCTTATGTCCGTCCCTTTGCCCGGGAACTAAAAAAACACCCGGAGATAAAACACGTATCCCTTGCCGGAAGCTCTATCCTGGACAGTTGGATAACGCAAATCGTCCTGAAAAATGAAGACGGCAGTGAAAACTATACGGCACAAATCGACTATTTCGGCGAACCAGACTTCCTGGACGCCTTACAACTGAAGCTATTAAAAGGCCTTCCTCCCGAACAGACCGTCGAAAAATATGCCCGTCCGGTATATATCAATGAGAAATATGCAGAGATACTGGTCGGAAAAGGAGAAAACCCGATCGGTAAACCGATTAATGCGATCGATAAAGAGTTCGATGAAGGGAATACAGGTAATAATCCGTCAAATGCACCGGTCACGACAATTGCCGGTATCGTCGAGAACTTATACACACATACACTGGAAAACGAAGTTTATCCTTTTACCATCCAGATCAACAACAGTCCTCAAAATTCGTTCAATTACATTTATATACGCCTCGGCGATAACAGGGAGAAGAGTATCGCTGCCGTACGGGAAGCATGGAATAAGGTAAACCCGGGTAAATATTTCACGTATCAGGATGTTTACCAAAAGTTCCTGCAACGGAACGAGAAAACAACCGAACTCTCCCGGCTGCTGTTCATGTATTCATTGATCAGCCTCTTCCTGACTTGCTGCGGCCTGTTCGGAATGGCACTCTATGCAACCGAACAACGCACCAAGGAAATAGGTATCCGGAAAGTGAACGGAGCGACCAGCCCCCAAATCATGTTACTGCTCAACAGCCAGTTCATATCCTGGATAGGCATTTCCTTTATCATTGCCATCCCTATCACCTGGTTACTACTCAACCGTTGGCTGGAAAACTTTGTCTACCACACGGATATGAGTATCGGCATCTATCTGGCAAGCGGACTGTTTGTCCTGCTTATCACCCTGCTCACAGTCTGCTGGCACAGCTACAAAGCGGCTTCCGGCAATCCAGTCAACGTATTAAGAAGCGAATAAACCGATTACAATATGAAAGCAATCGCATTTAAACTCGTCCTGCGAAGTTGGTGGCGAAACAAGACGTTCTCCATCATATCAATCGTCAGCCTGGCAATCGGCATTGCCTGCACAAACCTGCTGGCAGTTTTCGTCATCCATGAATATAACCTGGAAGCGGATAACCCGAACCGGGATAATATCTACCTGATGGACCAGGACTCACCACTCCAACCCGGCGAACAGGTTTGTTTCATTGTCGGCGGCATTCCGGGCGAAATAAAAGAAAAATATCCGGAAGTAACCGATTATGTACGCATGAATAATACCGGAATGGATTATATAATGGTAAACAATACCCGTTTCGATCCGATCACGATAGTGGTAGCCGATGCCTCCTTCCCCCGTTTCTTTCCCTACAAAGTAGTGAACGGAGACCTGAACGAGGTGCTGACTCAACCGAATAAAATCGCTTTGACGGAAGAATGTGCCCGGAAATACTTCGGCAAAGAAAACCCGATCGGCCAAACGATCACCACCGGCACGAACAATACGATTACTCGTGTCCGGAAAGATGGTACGATAGAAAAGGAAGAAAACGAAACGACCTATCAAGTTGCTGCTATCGTCGAATCGCGCGACCAATCCTATATCTCATTCGATGCATTAACCGGAACCGGAGGAACGCTCAACGGAGGATTGTGCCTCTTAATGACCAATCGCCCTATCGACCCGGATAAATTCGCCGAACAGATCAATAAAGACGGCATGCAGACATTTCTCCCAGGAGGGAAATACCATTTATACACTTTACAGGAAAGCTATTTCCGGAAATATACACAGGAAGGTTTCCTATTCCTCAACAGCCGCCAGAAGACCTTGCTCTATGTCGGACTGATCTCCGCCATCCTGATCCTGCTGATCGCCTGTTTCAACTATATCAACCTCAACTTCTCCCGTCTGCTGCAACAGGTACGGATGATTCATACACAAAAACTTATGGGTGCGACAAAAGCTGATATCAACCGCCAGCTTTTCCTCGATACATTCCTGACCGTTATCGCAGCATTCCTCATCTCCCTGCTGATCACAAACGACCTGATCCCGCTATTCAACTCGATTGTCTCAGGGAACATACAAACATCTTTCTTCTTCAATAAACAGGTATTGCCGATGATCGCCCTGTTTATATTCCTGTTATCCATCATCCCTTCCGTCTATATAAGCCGGAAAATAGGTAAGCTGTCGGCCTCCGGTTACCGCGAGTTTTTCACCGGGAATAAGAAAAGAAGGATCGTAACCGCCCTCTCCATCGCCCAATATACCGTTTCCATCGGCCTGATCATCGCGACACTCACGGTAAACAGCCAACTTCGTTTTATACAAAAAGGAGGAGAAGGTTACCGCGACTTAATTGAGGTAGGTTCCTGGGGAGGAGATAATTCCTACATGCCGGCTTTTGTACGCGAAATAAAAAAAATACCCGGTGTGGAAAATGTGACACTCACGGGAAGCTGTTTATTAAATATGGGGTTATCTACTGCGGACATCAAGAATCCGGACGGAAGCGAAACCCATTATATGAGTGCACAATATATGGGTGGACGTGATTTTCTGAAAACATTAAAGATAAAGATTATGCAGGGAATCGAACCGGACCGTGCACTTGAACAGTTCAAGAATCCGGCTTATATCACTCAAAAATATGCTGATCTCCTGGTTCCTCCGGGAGAAAACCCGGTTGGCCAACCGTTGAGTAAATACGATAAAAAGAATGCAGAATATGAGGCAGACGGCAACAAGCCTAAAATGATCGTTGCAGGTATTGTCGAAGACATTTTTGCTAATTCACTCGAAGAAGATGTTTTCCCCAGTATCATCTATATAGTTCAGGATGACGACAAAAGATATGCCTTTGCAGAGATCAAACTCGGCAAAGGCCGCCTGCAAACCATTGCCTCCATCAAGAAAGTATGGGAAAAGATGAATCCCGGTAAATATTTCACTTTTCAGGATGTTTATAAGGAGTTCATGCAACGCAACAGCAGGACAACCGAACTGGCGGAATTAATGATCATGTATTCGCTGATCAGTATTTTCCTGACTTGTTTCGGGTTGTTCGGTATGGCTTTGTATGCTACGGAACAACGCACCAAAGAAATTGGCATCCGGAAAGTAAACGGTTCCAGCACTTTAGGGATTATGTTTCTACTGAATAAACAGTTTGTCGGCTGGATCGGAATAGCCTTCGTTATTGCCGTTCCTGTCTCATGGCTTTTCCTCAACCAATGGCTGGAACACTTTGCCTATCATACGGAAATATCCGTTTTCCACTTTCTGCTCGGTGGATTCAGTGTACTTTTTATAACGCTGCTCACCGTCAGCTGGCATACTTACAAAGCGGCTTCGGGTAACCCTGTCAAAGTTTTAAGAAGTGAATAACAACTAAGCTCAAAGGCTACTTACTTTAAGGACAAAAGCTATAGCTTCTAATCTCGAAAGCTATAGCTTTTGCATCATACCACCCCGGTGACGTTTCATCATCACCTAGGTGACATTCCAATATCATCCCGGTGATATACCGGATAGAAATTATATGTTTTCAAATGTTAATAGTGACAAACTCGAGGTCAAAAGTAGGGACCTTTTTACCCCGGTTGTAAGCCGTTTTCACCGTAACACACTGATAATAAGCCGTGACAAACTTTTTGCTGCCCCCTATAAAACAAAGAAAATATTATTTGTCACCGACGGCCTATCCGTTCACCTTTTTATAGTCGGCCAGGAAGGTTGCCAGTCCGCTATCGGTAAGCGGGTGTTTCAACAAACCTTTGATAGCAGCCAACGGACAGGTTGCCACATCGGCTCCCGCCTCGATACATTGGATAATATGTTGTGTGCTACGGATAGAAGCAGCAAGGACTTCCGTCTCATAGCCATAATAAGTATACATTTCCACTATTTTGGCAACCAGTTCAATTCCGTCGCTGGATATATCGTCGAGACGTCCGACAAACGGAGAGACATAAGTAGCCCCGGCCTTTGCCGCCAAAAGAGCCTGACCACGGGAAAAGACCAGCGTACAGTTCGTACGGATACCTTTGTCCGTAAAATATTTAATTGCCTTAATCCCTGCTTCAATGCAAGGAACTTTTACTACGATATGCGGATTCAGGGCAGCCAGTTCCTCTCCTTCTTTGATCATTCCTTCATAATCGGTAGAGATCACCTCGGCACTCACATCGCCATCCACGATCTCGCAAATCTTTAAATAATGTGCCCGTTGGTTTTCCACTCCTTTAATTCCTTCTTTGGCCATCAATGACGGATTGGTCGTCACACCATCCAACACGCCCAAATCATTCGCTTCCCGGATCTGATCCAGGTTCGCTGTGTCTATAAAAAATTTCATCGCCTTATTTGTTTATGATTCTATTTAAATAACACATTCATTCACTGATAGTTCTAATGTATTCAAAAGAAGATCAAAAAATGATTACTTCTTCACCGCAATCTTACTCAACAACCGAATCTCCTTCAAATCCGAATAATCATACTGGTAAATACCGTCTTCGGCAATCATCATCAATACATTATTATAAGGGATCACATCATAGCCCTCCATACCGGAATAATGGGCCAGGCGGTTTGCCATCAGAGTCTGCGGGTCATTGGCATTATAGATCTTCAAACCATCGTCACAAAGGAAAAGCGTACCGTTATCGATACCCAATCCTTTCGGTTTAGTCATCGTATAAGCAACGATCGGCTGGGGACGTTTCACGTCACTGACATCCAATATGATCAGTTCATTAAAATTCTGTCCGCAGTTATTACCTGCATGGACTGTCACATAAGCAATATCATCTTCCACAACGACCGGATCACAACCATACACATGCGACATAAACGACTGATATTCCGGATTTACAGGATCGGCCACCGAATAAATCAACATACCGGTCGGAGTTCCCATAAACATACAATCCTTATAGCTGAAAATGGTTTCCACATTTCCTCCGATATACATATTATCTGCCGCTTTCTCCGGCTTGGCTCCCCCCAGATTAAAAATACTCATCTGATTATTCAAGACAACATATAGATAATCCTGATAAAGACCAAAGCGGGACATGGAGCCATTCACACCTGTAGAACCACCACTGCTATTGCTTGAAGCCATATCATAATAGATTTCTTCATTCTTGTAATATTCATACGTTATTGTCTTTTCCTTTTTAGTCCAGCCGACAACAACGCCTTTCGTTTTTGCCTCTTCCGAAAAACACATCTGATAATCGATCTCACCTTCTTCCACCGGCGGTAAAGTTTCAAACACATTTTCCAAACGGTCTTTCAAAACGGGAAGAGCCGGATTGGCAATATCGAACCAAATCAGGTCCACATAGGAATCGGCATACAACATATTATTACGAATGGCTATATCCGCATTCCCGATCAACTCAATAAAACCTGTGGCACGGGGAGAAGAAGGATTCCGGTTGTCAATGATATGAATACCTCTTCCCGGTTCCGATACATACAGATACCCCTCATAAAAACAAATCTTACCTTGCTGAGTAATTTCTTCGGGTTGTGTTTTTACTTTCACTGACGAACGGAAAACATCGGCAGGCATAAATACAGGTTCATTCATGGTCAACGTAATCGTCTCCCTCACTTTCATATCATCGTTGCATCCGCAAAGCAAACAGATCAACGACACACAAAACAGACTCATTAGTTTTTTCATCTTCAATACATTTAGTGGATAAATACTTATAGTTCTTTCAATTAAAAATCAAAACGAATACCTGCACCAAGTCCGATAATCACCGAATTTTCTGTCCGGATGCTCGGCGGCTGGTCATTATCAAAATAATGCGAAATACGTGGTTCGAAATAAAAACTCCAATCCCTGTAAAAACAATAGGACACACCGGCAGAGGCATTCAAGGACCATTGAAGGCCGTTTATGCCTTTCTTCTCAACATTATTTACCTGTTCAAACTGCCAGAACCTGTTCTCCGTCTGTTTGGACCGTAACCCTTTTTCCATCATAAAGCCGCCCGACAAATATATTTTCCATCGTGGATTTTGCCAAAGAGAGACAACCAGATTGACAGGTATACCCAGATAATGAAGTTCCAGACGGGACTTATACTGAACTTTATCCCATGCTGACAGATTGGAAGATAAATAAGTATATACCAACCCTGTCTCCACCCCGATATAACGATTGAAATCTTTCCGAACCGTCACACCAAAAGAGAGAGGCAATGCAGCATCTACATCTGTATATTGTTCAGGAGGCAATACATTCGAATTTTCAAACAAAGGCGGCTTGACCGGTGGAGGAGATACCTCTCCCGGATTACCCGGAGTTATACTACTCGAAGGATCATCCATATCCGCTACAAGATCCCCATTTCCGAGTCCTAACGAGACATGACCACCAGTACCGAAACCTGCATTGACAGACCATCCGCCTTCCGCTGTCTTTTTCTTACCGGCAAAAGAGAAATTATATTTTTTCGATTCATAGCTATACAAATCCTGTTGCTTCTGTTTCTTTTCCGGCTGCTGCACCGTTTTTTCTTGTTCCTGTATTTCTTCTGCAACTTCCGCTTCCGATACTTCATTTTCAGTTATTTGCAAGGGCTTGTCAGGTCTCGCGGCAGCAATCAGTTTCTTCGCTGGTACAGACTCAGTAACAGATGGTTTCGTTTTTTCCGGAATGTTCTCCTGAGTCTCCTGATATATTTTCTCTTCATCCTGAACGGAAGCCACTGGCGGTACCACGCCGTCATAGGATCCGTCCCCTGTCCGAAAGGGTGAAAACAAAAACAGTAATGCAATGACGGCAGCAGCCACAGAACTTCCGGCCCACCACAACCATTTCTGTCCACGGGGCTTCATATGAGGCTCGATATCCTCCCAGCAAAGATCATCGACAGGTAACCGGTGATCTTCCAGTTTCTGCTTCATGAATTCGCTGAAATCATCCAACTGTTCTCTATGATCCGTATCACTGCGCATCTTCATGCATAATTAATGATTGAACACTTTTCTGTAACACTTTCCGCGCCCTGATAAACTGTGTCCGCGAGGTTACTTCGCTTATATGTAGCATTTCTGCTATTTCACTGTGAGAATATCCCTCTATCGCATAGAGGTTGAACACCGTCCGGTAGCCATTCGGCAAACGGGCAATACAAGCATGCAGGTCATCTGCCGACAAACGGTCTAAAGCCGACACATCGACCTCATCAGCCAAATCCCCGCAGTCATCAAAGTTTACGCTTAACCGGATTGCATCATTTTTTCGGAGATATTCAAGAGCTGTAGTAACGAATACCCTGCGTACCCAACCGGGAAATGCACCGGATCCCGTATAACTTCCGATCTTTGTGAATATCTTGATAAATCCGTCCTGCAACAAGTCGCGAGCTGTTTCCCTGTTATTGACATACCGCATACACACACTCATCATGGCAGGAGCATACAGCTCGTAGACTTCTTTACGAGCCCATGACTCCCCACGTTTGCATCCGGCAATTAACAGCTGTTCGTCCATAGGTAATATTACTCTCTATCTGTATGATGAAAAAGCCTCTCCTAATGTTGCAGCTATAGTGGAGAAAAATAAAAATAAATAATTATCACTCGATATATAATACCATATTATTTCTAATACTCTGTTGGGGAGAATAAGAAATATCCAAAGGAACAGGCTTTGAAGCAGAACGCACCGATTTCAATGAAGACCGACCTGTTATTTCGTAAATAGCCTCTGCCAACAAAGGTTCATTCGTTTCTCCAAAACTTACCAAGTTCCAATTAAACTCATTGATCCTTATATCAGGAGAAAAACCATCTGCATAATCAGCCTTACCTTCCTTATTATAACTACGGAATGTAACAGGTGAAAAAATCCACCCATATTTCTCCGATTCGTCATAAACACTCATCCCTACCGTTTTACCGAAAGTTTGTACACCGATCAAACGAACATTATTACCCAGATAAGGCTTCAAAGAATTGATAACAAGTTCAGAAGATGAAGCAGTATTGCTTCCTGTCAAAACGAACAACCGTTTCAAGTTGAGATTTCCAGATCGGACCTCTGATGTTTTCAGGAGAGGTATCACATTATTCTTACTTTCGTTTTTGTCATTATATTCCAGTTTACAAAATGTATCTCCCAACACACTTTCAGGAGCAAGTAAAGAGGCCAGTAACTGGGCACATCTCACATCACCACCGCCATTATACCGTAAATCGAGCACAAACTCATTTACATTCCGGCTTTTGAACTTTTCAAATAATTGTTGCAGGTAAAGATTATAACTCATATCGTCACGCCCATCCGGACCGATAGTAAAATGATTATACATCAAATAACCGATACAACTATTACCGATAGTATAAACCGAATCTTTCAGAAAAGGGGTATCTTCCACAACACGGGATGCTCCCAAAGCTATTTCTTTGGTCGGAATAATAACCTCCCTATCCTCATCATATCGTGCCAGTTGAAGAGACACACTGCCTCCGCTTCTCAATATATCATAATTTTGAATCGTGCCTTCTGCCCCATTTACACCCAGAATCCAGTCACCACGTTTCAACCCGGCTTCCTCGGCCGGTGAGTCCTTTAATACATAAAGGACAACAGCTATTTTATAAATGTTATTCCCACTTTTTAAATTGGAAGTAGCGAAATCGAATCCATACGAATCTCTATCATTAAAAATACTTTTCGTCGCTACCGCCTTTTCCAGAGTTGAATAATAATGATGGCCTTCGGGCAGGTCTTTCCCGTCTTTATCTGATAATAAAGAAAGCAAAAAATCCTTCGGTTCCGCATCAAAGTTCAACGTGTTTTTTTCAGGAAGTTCAGAATACCAAAGATAGTTTTCTCTCATAATCCTTTCTATCCACAGATTCACATCATTATCTGTTTTTGGTCCATTGTTATCCTCCTTCTCGCAAGCTGCAAATGACAGCGAAAATAAAATAACCAGTATATAACTTTTAATTTTCATACGTAACATTCCTTTCTTTTTCTTATTAAAGGCAAAGATATGCTATATTTTCTCCTGCTAGCAGCCTCTACAAGAATTAATATGTAGTTTTTCTACTATTTTAAGTAAAAACAAGATCAATAAATATCTTATTTTAAGTAAATAATCTATCTTAGCGTCAATAAAATGATGTTGTGTATGAAGCGGGGATATTTTATAATTATAGCACTAGTGACATGTGTATGCTGTGGGCACGCACAGTCTGTTTTTGACTATGTTCTGAATGGTGATGGGAAAATGACTGCCATTCCCAAGTTTCAAAAATTCAATTTCAATATTCCTGAATTTTCATATAAAACATATACTCCTTCTCTAAGGACGGAGTTGGAGAAAAAACTCAGGGAATTCACTCCGGACTTTCCTGAAATTCAAGATCAACGTCCGATGGATATGCAGGTTCTGTCAGCCGCTTACCGTCCGTTCTTTAATCCGTTTACTCCAATGCTACGCCGCGTATCTCCAATGGCACTCGATTTTCAAGAGTCTAGTTTTACCCCGATCAGCGAAACAACCGGTCTGCTGACAGTCGGAGAACAATTTACCTGGCCAGGAGTAGGAGGACTTACAAGGGTTAGTTCATCATTAGTATGGCACCAGGACCGATGGACACTTACAGGAGGTACATTTGCCGGACGTTACTTCACGCCGTTCAACTACAGTCCTGACTTTATGGGAGGTGTTAATGCCACTGTCAGCATTGAGGTGGTCGACTGGATGACTGTCAAAGGTTGGGGGCAATATGCATTCTATCAGAAAGGAGAACGAATGAATCCTCACATGTTGCTGAATCCCTATTATAATCATACAAGCGTAGGAGGTGCTTTTGAATTTAAAGTAAAAGATAATTTCAGCTTCGGTGTCGGAGTAAATTATGAATATAATCCCTGGAACAAACGTATGGATCCGCAGTTCCTGTTCTATCCGGCGTTCAAAGGCAAAAATATCAGGATAGGCATTAATTAACGTACCGATTATTCATAAATCATCTTCTTAGTCATCCCGCCGTCTATTACAATATTCTGGCCGTTGATGAAATCATTTTCCGGGGCAGCCAGGAAAAGGCAGGCGCTTGCTATATCTGAAGGACGCCCCACACGTCCTGACGGATGCTGGCTATGGTCCGACCGTTTCAGCAAACGGTAATCTTCATTCTGTATCCATCCCGGACTGATACTGTTTACAGTAATATTATAATCACTGAAAGACAATGCTAGCGCATGTGTCAACGAAACAATCCCCCCTTTGGAAGCAGCATAGCATTCCGAACCGGGTTCGCTTTGGAGATAACGGGTAGAAGCGATATTGATGATCCGGCCGTAACGCTGTTTCCCTTCCTCATTATTCCGATGGATAGCCAATGCCCGCGAAGTTATAAACACCGGCCGCAGGTTTGTTGACAACACTTTATCGAACTGTTCAATGCTCGTTTCGGCCAATGGAGAAAACTCACTGATTCCCACATTATTAACAATCACATCTATATCTCCCCACATGTTGAAAAGCCTGTTGATAACTTTTTGAAGAGCTTCCGGATCACTTGCATCAGCCTGGAAGAACTGGACGAAAGTAGGTAATAGATCGCAAAGACGCGAAGCCGCTTTTTCATCTGTATCACAAAAAGCGACCCTTGCTCCCACATTACAAAATGCAGTCACAATAGCTGCACCGATACCTTTAGCACCACCGGTGACAAAAACTCTCTTACCGTCCATACCCTGTTCTGTGTTTGATTGTCTGCTGCAAAGATAACAAAAGAGTCTTGTAAAACTGTTGTAACACTAATAAATAAAAAATTCACCCCTATTTATCCGAAATTTAATTAATTTCGCGGAGCTAAACAAAATTACATAAACACCATGAAAAAAGGTCTATTCGCAACAGTTCTACTGTTTATGATCACTTTCTGTTTCTCTTCTTGTCAGAAAACAGAAACATTTAAAGTTCTCCAGTTTAATATCTGGCAAGAAGGAACCGTAGTAGAAAACGGATTTGATGCCGTTGCAGATGAAATTGTTCGTAGCGATGCCGATTTCGTTACATTGAGCGAGGTACGAAATTACCACAACACACGTTTCTGCGACCGTATCGTTGAAGCTCTCAAAAAACGCGGACAAACATATTACTCATTCTACACGGAAGATTCAGGATTATTAAGCCGCTATCCCATCAACGACAGCAGTACTGTTTATCCTTTGAACGACGACCGGGGAAGCATTTATCGCCTGGTAACGAAAAAAGGGAACCAGGAATTTGCCGTATACACTGCCCATCTGGATTACCGCAATTGTGCTTACTACGATGCCCGTGGATATGACGGTAACAATTGGGAAAAAATAGAACCTGTTACGAATCTGGACTCGATCCTGGTATTGAACCGTGCATCCGTGCGTGACGATGCTATCGCCCGTTTCATCAAAGAAGCGGAAAAAGACAAGGCGGCAAGCCGTATCGTTATTCTGGGAGGTGACTTCAACGAGCCTTCTCATCTGGACTGGACGGAAGCAACTAAAGATATGCGCGACCATTATGGCCAGGTTGTTCCCTGGGACGTATCCGTTATGCTTGAAAAAGCCGGATATAAAGACTCCTATCGCGAAAAATATCCGGATCCTGTCACTCATCCCGGATTTACCTGCCCGGCAGATTGCCCGGACATTGCCTTAAAAAAACTGGTCTGGTCACCGGAAGCCGATGATCGCGACCGTATAGACTTTATCATGTACGCACCTTTCAATGGACTGAGCCTGACTGATGTAACAATTATCGGTCCTAAAGGAGATATACTTCGTGGTGAACGTATTATAGAAGAAACAGTCGATCCGATCATCGAACCACTTGGAGTATGGCCTACCGACCATAAAGCAGTTTTGGCAACCTTCCAGTTCATTAGACATCTATAGAAATGAATAAAACACATAAATACAGTTGGTTAACCTTTATACCGGCAGGTATTGCCTGTTTTTATTTTTACTTGCACACCTGCCCCTATCATTTGCTTCACAAAGAACAGACGACACTTTTTGTCTATGCCTCAGAAGTTTTATATTCTTATTTGAATAAACCCGCCGTATTATCTTGTTTGACCGGCGATTACCTGACTCAATTCTTTCGTACCCCGGTAACGGCTTCCATTTTGATGGGGGGTATTATGCTAGTATTGGGATTGATCTGTTATGCCGCATTTCGGAAATGGACAAACGGCTGGCTAGCCATCATTCCAGCTATCACTATCATGAGTTGGGAGATGATGCGTTCTTGCGGATTGCTTTACCCTTTATCTTCCACAATATCTTTAATTGGTGGTGGATGTTTATTTCTTCTCTATGATCCTATAAAGAACAGATATTTACGCATCGGAGCCGTTTTTTTCGGAATCGTTTTAGGATATTGGTTGTTCGGGTATGGAGTTTTTATCTTTCTGATTTTCGTGTTGATTTCTTCCCTAATACACAAAAGGAATAGATTATGGAACTGCCTGGCAGCCATCATGACGATTGTTTTACCGGGAATATGCAGTAAAAGTTATTTACTTACCTACAGCCAGGCCAGCCAATATCCTGCTACCTCCTGGTGGGATACCCCTAATTCTTTATACGAACGATTGATAGGACTCGATATTGAAGCTGAGGCAGGACATTGGGACAAAGTCCGTGAATTATCTTTCCCCGAAGAACACATAAGTGCTTGCAGTTATTATTATAATTTAGCAAATGCTGTTGAAAATAAACTGCCTGACAGACTGATGTATTATTACCAACCGGGAACCGAAGGTCTATTCATACCTATCAGTTCCTCCTCTTCTTATCTTTCTTCATTGTATGCCAATGAGGTCTGGTTCCATTTAGGTGACATGACGATGGCCGAACATGCAACTATACTGGGTATGATCTTTTCTCCCAATCACACAGGTAGCCGTATGGTAAAGCGATTGGCAGAAATCAACCTGATCAACCGAGATGAAGAAGCTGCCATGAAATACTTGCGCATTCTGTCAAAAACAAAATTTTACAGTCAATGGGCTAAAGACAGAATCCCCGGAAAAGAAAGCGACTCCGTCAAACGATGGTTAAAAGAAAAAAGGGCATTTATTCCTAAAACAGATACGATACGTATCTCCACAACCGATGTCGTCAAATCACTCCGGCTTCTACTTGCGAGTAACCCTAAAAACGAAATGGCACGCGACTATTTGCTTTGCCTACATCTGTTGGCAAAAAACTTGCCTGCTTTTATTGAAGACTATCCGAAACAACCGGGGAAAGCCCCCAAACGGTTATATGCCGAAGCATTGATGATTGATCTTGTTCGTCACCACGCCTCTGGTAAAGAAATACAGGAGACCATTATAGATCCTACTGTCGTACAAGATTTTAAAGAATATACTCGTTTACACCGACAATCAAAAGGAGACCCACAAGCATTGACCGGCAAATTCGGGAAAACCTACTGGTACTATTATCATTTTGCACAAAACCAATAAAAAGAAATAAAGATGATCTATAATATAAAAAGACTTATTCGATTGACAATGCTACTGGTATGTACAGCATGTACCTCCCAACCCAAACAGGTGACAGAAGTGAGCGAACCCGCTCCCATTTATCCTGATTACACAAATGTGACCATTCCATACAACATTGCCCCTTTAAACTTCCTGCTTCGCAACGAGGCATCCGCTTTACAGGTAACCGTTAGCGGACAACAGGAAAGTTTGACCGTCCACGGAAACCGAAAAGTTTGTTTTCCGCTCCGCAAATGGAAAAACTTGCTGGATGCTGAAAAAGGACAGACACTAACCGTCACTATCACAGCCAAGGTCGAAGGTAAATGGCTGCAATACCCAACATTCACTTGGAAGGTCGTTTCCGAAAAACTAGACAGTTTCTTAAGTTACCGCTTAATAGAACCGGGGTATGAGGTATGGAATACCATCCAATTATGCGAACGCAACATCGAAACCTTTGAAGAAAAAGTAATTGCCGACAACAACCTGGTAGATGGCAACTGTATGAACTGTCACATTTACGGAAAACAAAACGGCAATCTATCTCTGTTTCATCTGCGTGGAAAGAATGGCGGCACAATCCTCAACCGCAACGGCGTATTACGCAAACTGTCACTTAAAAATGACCAAATGGTTTCCGGTGCCGTATACGGAGATTTCCATCCATCGGGACGCTATGGAGTCTTCTCTTCCAATATCATCATTCCGGCTTATCATGCCCAGAACAACAAACGCTTGGAAGTATATGACACAGTTTCCGACCTAGTTATTGCCGATTTCGACAACAACAAAATGCTTACCTCTCCTCAAACAGCCCGAAAAGAGGTATTCGAAACTTTCCCCACCTTCTCTGCCGACGGTAATTGGATATATTATTACGCCTCTCCAGCTGTGGAACTACCGGACAGCCTTCATCAACTCCAATATTCCCTTTGCCGCATCGCTTTCGATGCAGAAAAAGGAGAATGGGGCAACCATATCGACACACTTTGGAATGCAGCAGAACATCATGCCTCCGTTTGCTTCCCGAAAGCCTCTCCCGATGGTCGCTATCTGCTCTATTCGGTTGCCGATTACGGCACTTTTCCCATTTGGCACAGGGAAACAGACTTAAAACTAATGGATTTACAAACCGGCCAAATCAATTCATTGCCTACTGTAAATTCCGACCGATCAGATACGTATCATAGCTGGTCGTCGAACAGCCGTTGGTTCGTCTTTGCCAGTAAACGGGGTGACGGGCAATATGGCAAACCCTACTTTGCTTATATCTCTCCCGACGGAACAGCAGGAAAACCTTTCGTCTTACCCCAAAAAGATCCGGAACATTACGATTATACATTCAAATCATACAATATTCCGGAGCTATCCTCCACACCTGTACCCTTCGACGCCTTCGACATATATCGGATATATCAGGGACATGAGTAATAAAACAGATTCCATCTGTTCATATTTTCATTTTTATCACTATCTTCGCTTTTGTTCACACTGTTTTAATATTACATACCATGATAACAGAAGTTTTCAGAGAAAAGTCACCTCTATCCATTAAGGACAGTTTCATACTATTCGAACGTACAAAATCCTCTTTCACTTTCCCTATACATGTCCACAATGTTTGGGAACTCAACTTTGTAGAAAATGCAAGCGGTGCCCAGCGTATTGTCGGCGACTCGGAAGAAACTATCGGCGAAAAAGACCTTGTACTGATCACCAATACAGAACTAAAACATGCCTGGATGAACGGAAACTGCCGTTCGAACGACATCCATGAGATCACTCTCCAGTTTCATCCCTCCCTGTTTTCTAACCCTGCATTCCAGAAAAACCAGTTCGATTCAATCATGAAAATGATGGCAAAAGCAGAACATGGATTGGCATTCGGACAAGCCGAGATCAACCGCATACAACCTATTATGCGAATGATATCTACGGAAAAAGGATTCTATTCGGTCATAAAATTCTTTATTCTCCTACATGAGCTCTCCTTGTCGGAAGATGTACGCGTTTTATCTAAAAACATATCTCCGCAATATACGGAGGCAGACTACCAAATGAAAAAAATACTCGACTATATCAGTAAGAATTTAGCCGAGCCTATAACGATAGACGAACTGGCTCAATATATGGGTATGAGTCTTTCCACACTTTCCCGGTTCCTCAAAAAGAACACAAATCGTAATTTCACAGACTTCCTGCAGGAATACCGCATCAACTCTGTTGTGCGCGAACTAAATAATAATGAAAAGGAATGCATCATGGACATCGCTTCCCGGTGTGGTTTTGTCAGCCAGTCCTATTTTTACAAAGTATTTAAGAAATTCAAAGGTGTTACCCCACAGGAGTATCGCGAGAATTACCAGCGTATGCGAGTTATTATATAACTCGCTGCTTGCTTCCGGTCAGTCAAAATAAAACCTGCACTTATTCATGTGACCGAATAGAGCAATCCGGTTTGACTTTACAGCGCACTCAAGATTCAGATAACATGCTAAATATAAACAACTTAAACAAATATAGCAAAACGAAATAACAAAAACATTTATTCACAATTAATATGTTTTCATTTCTTAATTTAATCTCTAAAAACACGTCTAGAAGTTAATTTATGTTTAAAACAATATCCTAAAATAGTTTCACTTTAATAAAATTGACAGAAACACGCAATAAATTTGACTGAATAAGACACTTCTCGGTATTCTCCATTTCCTACATTTGCAATCAAAGATTAACATTAATATCATTTAATTATGAAAACACATCGAAATCTAACCTTAGGATTGTTCGCCTGTCTTTTCCTGCTAGGATCTTGTACTGACAGCGAAATTGTAGACCAGAAAGCTGGTGGTTCCATTGCGACAAAAGCCGTTGCAAATACTGACGTAATACTTCACTGGGATAAAGAAGAACAAAACATTGATGGTTTCGGTGTGGCACAGGCCGGATGGGCTGATTATCTGTATGCACACCGAAAACGTGATACAGTATTAGACCTAATGTTCGGAAAAGATGGATTGCACCTGAATATCTTAAGAGGCGAAATCTATTCCCATTATTGGAAAAACGAAGGAGATACTTCTTTCCATTTGGATGAAGATATCGATATGCCGCTCGACGATCCATTCTTCGATATCGACTACAGCGCCGCCGGGAATGAAGCAGAAGAAGAAATAGCCCAACGCAAAGGCCAGTTATGGATCAACCAACGTGTCAAAGCGTTATATGACGTCGATAAATTCGTTTATTCAGTCTGGAGTCCGCCTGCCTATATGAAAAGTAACGGCAGTGATTCGGAAGGGTATTTAAAATCAGCTTACTATCAAAAATTTGCCGATTATCTGTCAGCTTTTTGTGATGCTTACAGTTCGGTAGGTTTGAAACCTTATGCCATATCACCAGCCAATGAACCGGAATATGCAGCTCCCTGGAGTTCTTGCCTCTGGTTACCGGGAACAACGACCCTAGGGCGATTCATTGTTAACAACATGGGACCGACGTTTGCCACCAATCACCCGGATGTGAAGATTATCTTCGGTGAAAATGCACAATGGACAGGTATTTTAGGTTTTATCATGGGTAGTAAAAACTATGTACGCGATATTTTAAATGTCAATACCCGCATTACCAATTACCCGATCATCGCAGCCGGGCACGGTTATGTGGACCCAGTAACGAAAAAAGATCCGGGTATCGAACCGTTTACGAAGGCTGAATCAAAAAATATACCGGTATGGTTAACTGAAATCAGCGATCCGAACGACTCATACACAACTTCCATAGATGACGGGCTAAACTGGGCAGTCAAATTCCACCGTTACCTTTGTGAAGCCAATGTTAGTTCAATTATCTGGTGGGCAGGAGCCTTACCCGACAATGGTACTAATGAAGGGTTGATTTATATTAACAAAGAAAACCGTACTGATTACGAAATCGGTAAACGTTATGAAACATTCGGAAACTTTACACGCTATATTCCTGTAGGTAGTACCCGCATCTCAGCCGAATACAACTCCGACCAAGGCTATATGGTATCCGGTTATAAAAAAGGCAATGACTTTACGATTGTAGCCATCAATACCAACGACACAGAAACGACTATCGACCTGGCGTTAGACAACAACCAAACAGCTAGCCCGCTTGCCGGTTACCTGACTGATGCCACCCACAAATGGGAAGTTCAGGAGACTATCCAACCGGTAGGTAATACGTATGTGATAACTCTTCCTGCAAAGAGCGTTGTAACATTTACAGGAAACGTTGAATAACTTTAAAATCATTTAAATATTAATTTTATGAACAAAAAACTAGCTTTTTCTCTATTACTAGGAGCCTTTGCAGTATCCAGTTGGGCACAGCAGGCAGTTACCGTGAAAGGTACGGTAAAAGACTCGGAGAACAACCCAGTCATCGGAGCAACAGTTGTTGTAAAAGGAACCACAATAGGTACAACAACTGACATTGATGGGAATTACACCATCAATGTCAACCCAGGACAGGTCCTGGAATTTTCGTATGTAGGTATGCAACAATCATCTGTCACTGTTGGCAACAAAAACGTAATTGATATCACAATGGCCGATGGTGAATTATTAGATGAAGTTGTAGTAATCGGTTACGGTACTGTAAAGAAAAGTCACTTGACTGGAGCCGTTTCTTCCGTTTCCGGAAAAGAATTGCAGGCTAATGTTGCACGAACTACAGCTTCTGCCCTACAAGGACGTGTACCGGGTGTTACCGTATCAGCCAACACCGGACAACCAGGTTCAGGTATGACCATCAATATCCGTGGTATAAGCTCCTTGCAATCAACTACTCCGTTATATGTTATTGACGGCGTGTACGGTGATATAAATATGGTAGATCCATCAGACATTCAATCCATTGAAGTATTGAAAGATGCTTCTGCTGCCGCCATTTATGGATCGCGTGCTGCCAACGGTGTTGTTCTGATTACTACTAAAGGCGGACGAAAAGACATGCCGACTACAGTAACAGTAGACGCTTACACTGGTATCCAGATGGTTGCAAAAAAATATGATGTAATGGACGGTAATCAATATCGCGACTTCGCCAAGATCTACAACATCAATCAAGGTGTTGCAGAACTGACTGGCTGGCAAGGTAAAGGTACCGACTGGCAAGACGAATTATTCGAACAAGCCAATGTCAGCAAAGTGAACTTAAATGTAACAGGAGGTAGCAAAACTGCCACATTCAACGTATCCGGCAGTTATCTGAAACAAGACGGTATTGTAAAAACAACGGGATACGAAGCCTGGAACTTACGTACAAAGAACACATTTTCTCTCTTCAACAACCATGTCCGCATAGGAAACACTTTCTTAATGAAATTCGCAAAAAAAGATTTCGATGATATTTCTTTCAGCGAATTATTAAATATCGTCCCTCAACAGAATGTATATGACGAGAACAACTCTGTCGGTCATTGGGGTACAACTCCGAGTTGGGCAAAAGCCGGTGGAAACCCTGTCGGTTGGGCAGAAGCACACGACCGGCAAAAACATTCCATCGACTTAATGTTGAACGGCTGGGCAGAAGTGGATCTGTACCTTGAAGGATTAAAATACAAATTCAATGTCGGCCTGAACAAATATACCAATCGTAATTATACGTATATCGCACCTTACTATTTCAGTTCTGCCGGACAGAACCTAAAAACGCAATTGGACGAAAGTACCGGTTGGCAAAACGAATGGTTGATTGAAAATACCATCAACTATGACAAGGTATTCGGTAAACATACCATCAATGCAGTTGTAGGTTACTCTGCACAACAAAACGAATGGAGAGGTTTCGGTGCCGGACGTGACAATTTGCCGGAAGGCTTGTACGTGATTGATACCGGTGACTCTTCCACATCCACAACCAGTGGATCCACTTGGCGCGAATCAATGGTTTCCATGTTCGCCCGTGCTATGTATTCGTATGACGATCGCTATATGGCCAGTTTGTCTATTCGTCGCGACGGTTCTTCCAAATTTAATGACGGACACAAATGGGGTAATTTCCCTTCCGGTTCTATAGGTTGGAATATCATGAATGAAGATTTCTTTGAAGATTTGAAAGAAACATTCAATGAAGTGAAACTACGTGGTAGCTATGGTGTATTGGGTAACTTGAATGGTATTGGACGCTACGCAATGCAATCAGCACCTTACCAAGGTTTGAACGGTGTATTTGGAAGCCAATGGCAAAACAACGGAGCCATCACTGGATACGAATGGGCAACACCGGGTGTTACAACCTGGGAAAAAAATAAAACATTGGATATCGGTCTTGACTTAGGTTTGTGGAATAACAAATTGACAGTTAGTGCGGACTACTTTATCCAAAAAACAGAAGACATGTTATTAGCTATTCCGCAACCGGGTAGCTTCGGATTAGCAGGAACTCCAGTGTCTAACGCTGGTAACGTAGAAAACAAAGGCTTTGAAATCGCAATCAATCACCGTAACACAATTGGAGAAGTTTACTATCATGTTGGCGTGAACGCTTCTTTCTTGAGTAATGAATTAACTAAAGTAAATTCAACTGCTGATGAATGGACAGGTTATGACCCACACGGTGGAGGTGCTGTTACATACGCCAAAACCGGATATCCTATCGGAGGTTTTTGGGTAATCAAGTCAAAAGGTATTTTCCAGAATCAAGGAGAAATTGATGCGGTAAACAAAGCAAACGGTTATACAGATGGTGAAGGCGTTTATCACGGTGTACAGGAAAAAGCACAACCCGGTGACTTGATTTTTGAAGATGCAAACGGCGATGGTAAAATCGACGTGGAAGATAAACAATATGCCGGTAGTGCATTACCTAAAGTCACTTTAGGATTGAATCTCGGTTTCGCATGGAAAGGTATCGACCTGAACATGTTCTTCGATGGTCAGTTCGGACATAAGATTTACAATGCGCTACCTTATTATAATATCAAAAAAGAAGGAGTTGGAAACTACTTGACCACATTTATGGACTCATGGCGTCCGGATAACACAAATACAACGATTCCTCGTTTTATTGGAGCCAGCGATGATCCGACTTCTATAACAGACAATAACGGTACGAATTGGGCTTATACAGACCGTTGGCTAGAAAACGGCGACTTCTTCCGCCTAAAAACATTAGAATTGGGATACACATTACCGAAAGCTTGGGTTACAAAAGCAATGTTGGAAAATGTACGTATTTATACAGCCATGGAAAACTTATTTACAATAACAGGGTATTCTGGTTATACACCTGATTTGGGAGTCAATACCGGTGACGGTGCAACAGGATCGGGTACAGACAATGTCATGAGTCGTGGTTGCGACGACGGTCGTTATCCTTCTGCCCGTACAATCAGTTTCGGTTTACAAGTAACATTCTAATTGATTTTAAAGAGATAGAAATATGAAAACAAATTTAAAGAAATATATCGCTGCCTTGGCTTTTTTTCCACTTCTGTTCGCATCATGTAGCGATAGTTTCCTGGATCAAGGAAATAACCCCAATAAAGAAACAGAAGGTACATGGTGGAATAATGCTGCTAATGTAGAACGCGCATTAGTTGCCGTTTATAATCCGATACGTGACCATATGTATGGTTATTATGGTGTATTCTGTGGCATATGGAATCATTCCATGCGTGCAGACGATTTATACCCGACTCGCGGAGAAGAAGCTTTCGCATGGGAAGTTTTGTCGTTTACCAATACTCCGGAAAGTGGTTATGCCAGTAACCTGTGGGAAAACCTTTATAAAAGTATACAGTACGCCAACAGTTTTCTGTTTTACGCCCCAAACTCTCCAGCAGATCCGAATAAATTGAAAGAGTGGATGGCAGAAGCACACTTTATGCGCGGTTTCAATTACTTCCTGCTCCAGCAAAACTATCGCGAAGCCGTTTTACGCACTTTGCCGGAAAAAGAAGCACCGGAGCATATTCCCTATTCTTCCCAGGAAGATCTCTTAAAACAATGTGAAGAAGATTTCAAAGCCGCTGCTGCTGCACTGCCCGACACACGTCCGGCAGAAGAAAACGGACGGGTTACCAAAGGTGCAGCTCTGGCAATGTTAGGAAAAACATATCTCTGGCAAAAAAGATATGATGAAGCAAAAAAGCAACTAGCCGATGTCATTAATGGTCCCTACGGTTATGATTTGGTGGAATACGAAAATAATTTCCGAGATGATACTGAATTTAATAAAGAATCCATTTTTGAAATTAATTATGAATTCGTTCCTGGTACAAGTGATGACTTGTGGGGAAATCAAAACGGAACAAATGCTTCCATGGGCAATAATATGGCCAATTTCTTCGGTCCGGAATTTAGAAAAGGGGGATGGTACAAAATGCAGCCTTCCGCTCACCTGATAGATGAATATATCGTAGAAGAACGTCCAGCAGGTTCAGACAGTCGTTGGGACAAACGTTTATACACAACCTGTTACTTCAATTATGAAGATTACAATGACGTAAAGAAAAACGAAATATTTTATGGAGATGCTGATTTTGAAGAAATGTGGGAAGGTTGTTTAAATAAAAAATTAAAACCTATGCCTGCGTTCCCGACGATTAACGGAAAGCCCGGACGTTTCTTATTCAAAAAATGGACATCATGGTGGGTAGAAGCCGGAGCATCCATGTATGCCGGTAATGATGCCCGTAAAAATAACCTTCGTGTCATGCGTTTTGCCGAAGTATTATTCCTGCATGCTGAAGCTTGCCTGCAAACCGGTGATATAGCTGGTGCTATGGCAGATATCAACCGCATCCGCATCCGTGCCGGACTTGCTGAAAAACAAATAAGTGACAGCAATGCTGCCTGGAAAGAACTCCGTCATCAGAAACTGTTGGAATTCTGTGGAGAAAACATCCGTTGGTACGACTTGATCCGCTGGTATGACGCCGCTGAACTAAAAGCATACCTGATGGATACCAAAGATCCGACACAGAATATCACTGCTTTCGAAGCTAAACACATGTATCTGCCGATCCCTCAAAGCGAAGTGGATGCCAACCATGCTTTGGAACAGAAAGAAGATTGGAGATAGTTCCTATTAGATATTAGTCTTACATGTACAGCCGGGGCAATCCCGCCCCGGTTGTTTTTATCCGGCAAAATAATAATGTTATAAATACTTACAGTTGAATCGATGATCATGAAAACAAATATTACATACATATTCTTTTTTATTTTATTCTCTTTTACCGCTTGCAGTGAAGATCAGGAGGAAACTGTGTGGATCTCCCCTAAAGAATGTACCACTATCAAACAATTAATAGAAAACAACTCCTTTTTGAAAGAAATCACGAAGAACAAAGAAGATTACACCTTATCATTTGAAACACAAACAGTAACTTTAAACCAAAAAGATATCAAGGACATAGATATCAATAAAGATAACTGGAACACAACCATCACGTTCCCAGATAATTCGACATTGGAGATTCCGACTGTCGGCACATCTATCGACCAATTTATCAGCTATATAAACATCAATCCTTCCCAATACAATCCACTGGCAGCAGAGGTTCGTCTGAATCTTCCAGCCGGAGGGGGGGTTAAGACAATTGTATACACAAAAAAAGGATATCAAACACCTGATATAGAGCATCAGAATTCTTTTACTTCTCAAAATATTCAATTCATAACGATATTGGGGTTATACGAAAATTATACCAACAAGGTAGAATTTATTTATACAGACCGCAACGGAAAAGAACGTGGACGTACCACCATAGAAATTCCGATTAAAGCATTGACTATGGACAATCTCCCCCTTTTTCATGTGGTAAAAGTATTACCTAACAGAATGGAACCAGGCTTGAATTTGGTAAATAGTCCTGGACATGACGAAGACGATACTTCACGCCCCTATATGGTAGACATGGATGGGGAAATCCGTTGGTTACTTGATTGGCGTGAATCAAAAGAGTTGTTACATATCGGTGCCCAATGTGGCCTACATAGAATGAAAAACGGTAATTTCATCACTGGAGATGCTAACTTCCATCGGCTTGTCGAATTGGATTTATTAGGAAATGTTATTAATATATGGGATCTGAAAGCATGGGGATATAACTTTCACCATGAAGTATTCGAAGATAAAAACGGGAATATTATAGCTACAGTAACTAATAACAATGCAAAACTTCCTGATAATAAAACCTCCCGCATTTTTGACCATGCAATAGAAATTAATCCTGAAACATCTACAATCACTAAAGTTTGGGATTTTACATCCTTTTTAGACCAGACCCGGATATTAAGTGTAGATAAAGATTTACCGCTTTATGCTTACTTTGGCCAAAATGAAGCAAACTGGTTACATAATAACGGCCTTACGGAAATAGGTGATGACTTATTAGCTACAGGACGTTGGCAAGGCGTGTTCAAATATACCCGTGAAGGTCAATTAAAATGGATCATTGCACCACATAATGACTGGAAGGATTCGTATAAACAGTATTTACTCACTCCTTTAGACAAAAACAATCAACCTATCACAGATCTGGATGTATTGAACGGGAAAAAATCTCATCCAGATTTCGAATGGTGTTGGGGAGTACATTGTCCGGTAGCAATGCCTAATGGACATATTCTGGCTTTTGATAACGGATATTGCCGTAACTATGTACCCCAATTGACTAATGCATCCGGTCAATATAGCCGTATCGTTGAATACGAAATTAATGAAAAGAATAAAACAATACGTCAAGTATATCAATATGGAAGAGAACGTACAGATTGTTTTGCTTTTGCTATATCCGGTGTACAGTATCTGCCTAAAACAGATAACAGATTATTCTGTCCAGGGCAAAACAATCAATTAAGTGATGGAACAACAGGAGGGCGAATTATTGAAATAGATCCTCGGACAGGAGAAGTCGTATTCGAATTAGAAGTAAATACGAATACATGCGCCAGTGCTTTCCACCGTGCCAACCGCATCTCCCTTTATCCCGAAGGTCTTTAAAACATTATTCCGAACAGCCATTCTCAATACGGCGTATTGAGGACGTCAATATGACGTATTGAGCGCGTCAATACGCCGTATCGAGAAATTAACATATTTATTAATAAAAAAACAAAAAGCTATGCCATTCTACAAGAAAGCGTACAACTCAAAGCAGAAAGTGTATTACCCTCGCGCCATCGTGCAAGGTAAACCGGTAGAAACAGAAACAATCGCCAAAGATTTGGCTAAGATTTCTACAGTAAGTAACTCGGACGTTCAGGCCGTGTTAGGTGACATCGCAGGCGTAATGCACACCCGTATGTCGCAAGGCAAGAGCGTACATATTAAAGGATTAGGATATTTCCGTTACGTACTCGACACGACTGGCGTAAAAGATTTGAAGGATTTCAACTTCACCAAACAGGTAAAAGCCGTCCACGTTGAATTTATTCCGGAACGTACGAAAATGGCAGGCGGTAATTACAGTCGTGCCCTGGTGGACAGCGACGACCTGGAATGGATCGAACTTTCACCCGAAACGGAAGATACGACTCCCGGCGATGGTGGCGAAGGCGACCGTCCTGAGATCGAATAGAACAGAACACTTTGCCGCATACCGGTAAATTACATAGATAAATAAAGAACAATACGATAATGGAAATCAATTTCTCAGATACGATCGAAAAGTTGCAGATACAGCATGAAATGCTTCTATCTGCAGAGAATGTCCCTCTGGATGCTCCCCGCAGCATTGCTACACGTTATAAGAACCCTGTCGTAACAGCATCGCATGTGCCACTCGAATGGCGTTACGACCTGAATCCGGAAACCAACCCGTATTGCCTGGAACGCATCGGGGTGAATGCCTGTATGAATGCAGGTGCCATCAAATGGAACGGTAAATACCTGCTGATGGTACGCGTAGAGGGATTCGACCGAAAATCGTTTTTCGCCATTGCCGAGAGTCCGAACGGCATAGATAATTTTCGGTTTTGGGAACGTCCGGTCAATCTTCCAGATATCGATCCGGAAGAAACCAACGTGTATGATATGCGCCTGACGGCACATGAAGACGGGTGGATATACGGTATCTTTTGCAGCGAACGGCATGACCGGGCAGCTGCTCCGGGTGATCTGTCTTCGGCTGTGGCCAAAGCCGGGATTGTCCGTACCAAAAATTTGATCGACTGGGAAAGGTTACCCGATCTGATATCGAAAAGCCAGCAACGCAATGTTGTGCTGCATCCGGAATTCGTGGATGGGAAATATGCATTATATACCCGTCCGCAGGATGGTTTTATCGATGCCGGTAGCGGTGGCGGCATAGGCTGGAGCCTGATCGATGATATAACAAACGCGTCTATTCTCTCTGAACAAATTATAGACAAACGCCACTATCATACAATCAAAGAGGTCAAGAATGGGGAGGGACCACATCCTATCAAGACTCCGGCGGGCTGGTTACA
Organism: Parabacteroides caeci; assembly: GCF_023656795.1. Classification (NCBI taxonomy): domain Bacteria; kingdom Pseudomonadati; phylum Bacteroidota; class Bacteroidia; order Bacteroidales; family Tannerellaceae; genus Parabacteroides; species Parabacteroides caeci. The sequence goes on along the minus strand of NZ_JAMOKT010000019.1, from coordinate 74,520 downwards.
TCTGGCCCACGGAGTCAGGGGATGTGCTGCCGGATTGCGCTACGTACTTTATCTGTATATGACATCGCTGGAAGATCCGACCAAAGTCATCGCACAGCCCGGAGGCTACTTTCTCGCTCCGTGTGGCGGAGAACGAATCGGGGATGTTTCCAACGTCTTGTTCTCCAACGGATGGATTGCCGACGAAGATGGGAAGGTATTCATTTATTATGCATCCAGTGATACAAGGATGCATGTTGCGGTTTCAACAATAGAGGTACTAGTCGATTATTGTATGAATACCCCGCCCGACGGCCTCCGGTCTGCCGCTTCTGTAGCAAAGATCAACGAGTTGATTGACAAGAACAAACAATACAAGGTGATGTGTCAAAAGTTGAAATTAAAGAACGCTGATCTCTAATCGTTATCCGGCAAAACTTTATTGGGAATAGCAACAGTGAGACTATCCACACAAGCTGTTCCCAATATGCCTACTCCTCCCTCGATATTATTGAATACACGAACCGGTTCGGCAAGACCAATATCCGCAAGGTCGTTATTCAATGATCCGTCATTCAGAGAAGTCAGAGCTGTCATATATTTGTAGTAAGATTCGGATATAGCATATAGATAAACTCTTATTGAATCCGGCATCCTATCAGGGTTTGTGGAGTCGGACCAGTAACCATAATAACCACGATCCAACTTCATCGTATATTCCTTTCCATTAAACAATTCATCCGAGAAAGGACGTCCTCGTCCACCCGATAACCAATCATTTCCCATCACTTTATCCAAAATAGAAATTGTATTTTCAAATACAGGTTCAGAGGCATAATCCACCGACTGTGAATGCCATTTATAAGTGCCTTGATAAACTTCCGGTTTCTCCCAATCTCCATCTTCATGCTCATACACCGGATACCCTCTGGAAAAAGAGATAAGATAACAGTTAACGGTTGCAGGATCATCTTTGAACGTTACTTTAAACCGTTCCTGAAAATAGTTATAATAAGAACCTTGGATATAATGATTTTCTGCTACAAAATTAAGTAATGTAGGGGGCGGCGGTACTATATCTTCCGCCATAACCGGCTTAAATCCATCCTTTTTCGCTTCAATACGTATTTTATCCCCAATAACCGGAACATAAGTTGCAACATAGTTGCCAAACGTATTATAGTTATTCGCATCAAGATTTAATGACAACTGTTCCACAAAACGTTCATTGACGTAAAGCTTAACATCTACACCATCCATAAGAATATTAGACTCTCCTTCCGTATAAAACCAAGTACGTGATAAAGATACAATTATCGGCTTATTTTGTGTAATGACACAGTTCAATACAAGCTTAGGATCCGGACGTAAATGCTCCAGATCAATCTCTTTCATACAGGAAGTAACTAATAAAAGAAGAGCTAAAAGAAATATATGTTTCATATGCATAATCATTAAAATTTATAGGTATAAGAAATAGAAGGAATAATAGGCATTATTCCAATAGTTTTAAAGACCGGTACATTCTTACCGTAAGGGCTGCCTGGATCAGGAATCGTCTTATCACTTTTATAAATCATAAAAGGATTCATGCGGGAATAGACATTATATATACTAACTGTCCAGATACCCATCCGCCCTTTCTTTTTAGGACGATATATTTTGATTCCTAAATCGAGTCGATGATAGGCTGGCAACTGATAATTATTTCGTCCTTCGTAATAATCGATTGACTCACCAGAATTAACCACATAATGGTTATCATTATTCGTTGGAGAACCTGTTCCATTTTCATAATAGTTTTCCAAAGATAATGTCACGTGATTTCCGGAAGCATACGACCAGGCAGCAGAAAGTTCAACTTTAGGAGATATCTTATGCATCACCACTATATTCAATTTATGCCGGTTATCAAAACGAGCCGGATAACGTGCTCCCTGATTCAGTTCATTAAACTGACGGTCGGACCAGGACAGGCCATAACCCACCCAACCCGTCGTACGACCGGTTTCCTTACGTACCATAAATTCTGCTCCATAAGAACGTCCCTCACCAGCAGTCAGTTTGTCTTCCCAATTGACAAAGGAAGGTGTAAAGGTATGTCCGTCACGATATTCCAACAGATTATCCAATGTTTTATAATATCCTTCAACAGAGAAATTATATTCTTTATTAAGATTGTAGTAGAAACCGGCAGAGACCTGGTCACTTATCAATGGTTTCAATCTTCGTGTAACCGGCATCCAGGCATCGGTCGGTAAACTGATAAAACTATTACTAATCAGATGAACATATTGATTCATTCGGGAATAAGAAGCTTTAAAACTCAGATTATCATCCAGCAACCAACGAAGAGATACCCGCGGTTCCAGTCCGGTATAAGTCTTTCCCTGTACATTGAAAAGACTAAAACGCAGACCGGCATTCAACCTTACGGCAGACGACAATGTCCAGTCATCCTCCGCATAGACTCCGGCTTCATGCCCCCACAACAAATCGTTTGCAAATTCTCGTCCTATCTCGACCGATGTTTCTTCATTCTTTTCATAAGCTACCGAACGATTGTATTCCGGATGAAAACGGTGTACCAGATAATCACCTCCAAAACGGATATGATGAGCAGATGCCGGCAGATAATCAAATGAAGTGCGCAACCCAAAATCCGTAATACCCGTATTTGTTTCATTCTCCCTGAACGAATCAGAATAATCCTCATCTCCTTCGTTTCCTACCACATCGTGTTCTGTATTCCTCAATCTGGAATGATAGCGGGTAAAAACACCTGACACTTTGCCAAACAAACGGTTATTAAACACATAAGTCCAACCGGCAGTAGCCATGATATTCCCCCAACGGAGGGATACATCGGAATCATAATTATAATTATTGTCACTATCTTGATCTGGGAAATCTGTACTTCCTCCTTTCAACACATCATTACCATTGTAAAGACTCAGATACATGCGGCTACGGTCGTTAAATATATGATTCACCTTCAGGTTCAGATCATGAAAAGCGTAACGGGCCCGCAGACGTGTTCCATCCTTCTTCGTTATCTTATTGGCGATAGCTACAGCCGGAGCTGAAAGTACATCCAGCCAGGTACGTCGCAAACCTATATTAAAAGAAGTACGGTCTTTTATGATAGGCCCTTCAAAATTTAGATTACCGGAAATCAAGCCAATTGAAGCACTACCGTGATATTCCTTCATATTACCTTCTTTTGTATGCACATCCACTACAGACGAAAGTCGTCCGCCATAACGCGAGGGGAAACCGGATTTGAAGAAATCCATACCGCTGATTGCTTCCGGGTTAAATGCCGAGAAGATACCACCGATATGATTGATCTGATAAACCGGGTTACCATCGATCAGGAATAAGTTTTCATCCACATTACCGCCACGGACATACATTCCTGCCGTTCCTTCCGTACCGGCCGACACGCCTGGCGTCAACTGCAAAGTCTTGATAATATCAGCCTCCCCAAACATTACGGGAGTAGAGCGGATCGTTTGCTGATTAATTTCCAACGCTCCCATCTGGGTACTTAGCACAGATTGCTTGTCATTACTTTGTCCAGTTATGACAACTTCCTGTAACGAAGCCGAAGGCTCCAGTTCGATAGTAAGCACTGTATCGCGCTCTAGTCCGTTAAGAATATGCTGATGACTGGTATAACCAATATAAGAAGAACGAATTGTAATATTCCCTGGTGGCAGTGTCAGGCTGAAAAAACCGAAATTATTGGAAGCTGTTCCCACACGGCTATGGGCTTCATAAACCGAGGCCCCGATCAGAGATTCGGCGGATCTTTTATCACGCACAAAACCACTGACCGTTACCTGCTTGGGTTTACGCTTCAGAACCACTACGTTTCCTGTCATCTTGTACACTACCGGAAGATTCGCGAACAAACGCGTCAGGCAATCCGTCAGTGCTTCATCATCCGCACGGAACGTAGTTTTCTGAAGTCCACTCAACAAAGATGATTCGTAGGAAAAGGTTATTCCGGTCTGCTTCTGGATTTCGTCCAGGATTTCCCGGACAGAGACCTTTTGCATGTTCAACGTAACCTTCCGTGTTTCATCCACTCTATTTGTCTGTGCCTGAAGGCCGGACAAACTAAAAATCATCATCATTACTACCAAGGTAACACGGGCAAATTGTTTTGCAGGGTATACTTTCTTCATCTTGTTATTTGTTGATATCTGTTTTTAAGACAGATTTTCAGGAAATACCCCTATCGGGCAAGACAAAAAAAATTAAACCTAGGAATATTCCCCTTTTTTTCGTATATTTGAGATAATCTGAGGAAAGGAAACTGATTATCAACAGTTTTAGAAGACTTCCGCATGTATTGGGCACTGGATAAGTAGATGTAAAGTGCTTAGATACACTTCGTTTTACATGCTTTCAAATAACTCTACTCTTTTGCAAAGATACATAAGATTATGAAATAACCATACTTTTTTTAGGTTTTTGAGTGCCTGATTATAAAAAAGCCGTCGATGTATTCGACGGCTTTTCAGTTAGATTTTCATACTGCTTTTAGTGGGACGATCTGCATCAGAGGTAACACGGGGCACACTGCCTATAATGATTCTTCCACCCGAATTGTCCGCTATCTCCCGAAGCCGGGAAGGTATATAAGTTTGCCCGGTGGTTTGTGTCGGCTGGGGATTATCGGGCATCCGCTTTTCAGCCTTTTCAGGCTCATCTAAGGGCTGCCCTTCGCTTTCGCTAATCGGTTTAAGGGAAAGCTGTATCTTGCGGTCTAACTCCGTCAATTCGGCCCGCAAATCGGCCAGTTCGGGTTCTTTGCGCCAGGTACTTTCCACGACTTCTTTTAACAGCGGAATATCTTTGGAAAGTTGCTCATTCTCTTTTTGGAATTTCTCCAGCGTCGGTTCGATAGTGGCCAGCGCATTAATGAAATTCTGTGAGGCCAGTCGCGGATCGGCAGCCAGATTACCGTGATTATAATGATACAGGTAATTTCCTTCTCCCCGGAGATAAAAGCGGTTTTGTACCATATCCAAACCTTCTTTTTGAGTGGTTTCGCTTTTAACCAGAATATCGAAACCATAGAGGGTACCTACCTTGTCAAACTCCCCGGCAGTCCGGGCGGTTTCGGCGATATGGTTCAGGTGCTTGCCGATAAACTTTATATCGCCGCCCTGAACGCCATTGAGTTGGATCGGGTTCTTATAGGAGCCGTCTTCGTTCAACTGTACCTTACTATTGAAGTTATTCAGGTCACGTCCGATGCGTTCTATCAGGTCGCTGTTCTTATCAAAGGCTTTGGTTATCTCGTCCAGTTTGTAGCGGCTGGATGATTTACCCCGGACGAACGCCTGCCGTTCACTTTCCAGCGTGGTGATCCTTTTTTCCAGACGGGCTTTCTCCAGTAGTTCCGTATTGCCCGAAAGGATAGCCACGTATTCGGAGAAATTCATACCCGTTTTTTCATCTATCGCACCCTCGTCAATAGTACGGGAGCCCATATTGTTGGTTTTAAGCTGCCGGATAAACAGCTGTTTGTTATGGAGCAACCCGAATTTATAGGCGTCCAGCGATTTTTCGACGGCATACAGGACTACATCGACTTTATTATCGGCATAATACTTGGCAATCTCGTTGCCTGTGCGGATACCACGCCCATCGCGCTGCTCCAGGTCGCTGGGCCGCCACGGGCTGTCGAGGTGATGGATGGCAACGCATCGTTTCTGTGCGTTTACACCTGTTCCGAGCATTTCGGTAGAACCGAACATCACGCGGATTTTTCCGGCGTTCATATCGGCAATCATATTTTTCCGGGCGTTTTCGGTGGTCGCTTCCTGAATGAAGCGGACTTCGCCGGGTTTCAGTCCATGATCCTCCACCAGCTTGCGCTTCACTTCACTATATACATTCCATTCGCCGGGCTTATAGGTGCCCAGGTCGGAGAAAACGAACTGCGTGCCTTTGTGCTGGTCGAATTTTTTGTAATAACCGGCAACCAGGCGGGCGCAGTGGCTGGCCTTGTTATCGACATCGTCGCCGTAAAGAGCCGGGGAAATCATACGCATATCAAGCGACATTTTACGCGCGTAATCGGTGGCGATAAGCATTTTGGCTTTATCTTCCCGTTCGGTCAGGGGCAGACGGTGCAAAAGCGTGGCATCGCCCGTTTTTGCGAATTTCACCAGCCTGTCTATGAACTGAACCTGGTCGGGCGTGGGCGGAATATTATGCAGTATTTCGTTTTTCTCCGGGCGGTCGATACCAATATCGGCTGCGGTTCGGAAATCGGTTATTTCGGCATAAAATCCGGCCAGTTCCGGCACTTTGATAAAGTAGCGGAAGCGTTCTTTTTGTACAATCTCATTCGTTATTGAAAACTCATAATCTATGGTTTTCTTGGCGAATATGGCCGCCCAGGCATCGAAGGTTTTGATATTCTGCCTTTCGAGTTCTTTGGGACGGAGATACTTAAAGAGCAGGTACAATTCGGTGAGCGAATTGGAAATAGTCGTACCGGAAAGGTAGGTGGCTCCCAGGTCACGCCCGGTACGTTCCTGGATGGTACGGATGGCAAAGAGCATATTGAGTGCCCTTTGCGAACCTTCGGGATTACCCAGCCCCGCTACCCGGTCGTGGCGGGTATTGAATGTAAGGTTTTTGAATTTATGCGATTCATCGACATACAGGTGGTCGATGCCCATGTGCTTGAAATCGACCGCATCGTCCCTGCGTGTTTCGATGGAGTGCATTACCTTTTCCAGTTTGGCTTCCAGATTGAGCTTGCGTTTGATACACCCCTTCATCATAGCGCGGGAAACATGCTTGCCCTGTGCTTTGAGTAACTCCAGATTTTCCTCCACGCTGTCGAGTTCGGCTTGTAAAATCTCCTGTTGCAGTTCGGGGGATTGCGGAATCTTCCCGAATTGTTCATGTGTTAATATCACGGCATCCCAATCGTTGTTCTTTATCTCGCGAAAGATCCGCTCCCGGTTCTTGGGAGTAAAATCTTCCTTGCCGGGATAAAGGACACGGGCATTCGGATAAGCGGTGCAGAATGTGCGGGCTATTTCGTGGATATTGGCTTTCAGTCCGGTTATCATCGGCTTGTGAGCCAGTCCGAGCCGCTTTTTCTCCATTGCCCCGCAACACATGATTAGGGTTTTGCCACCGCCTACTTCATGGTCGCAGATGCCTCCACCTAATAATTTATCCATCCAGATGGCGTCCTTCTGACTTTGGTAGAGGTCGGATATTCCCAGCCCTTTGAGGTCGAGGCCGGGGAACGTCTGGTGCGAGCCGTCGTACTGCGGCCGCACGAAACAGTTAAAAGTACGGTTATAAAGGTCGGCAAGACGGTCTTTAAATTCGGGCGACTGCTCCCGGAGCCAGTCCGAAAAACCGTTGCGCATTTCGTCTATTTTGGAATTGGCCAGCTGTATGGCTTCCGGGTCGCGTACTTTGACTTCCTGCATTTTCCCATCGACCAGCATATTAACTTTTTTGGTAATATCGGGCGAGGTATTGTGCAGCGCGTGTTTCATCAGCGCTATGCCGTTGAATTTCCGGCTTTGGGAATCTACGGCATACTGGTTCTGTGTCTTTATGTTCAGTTTATCGGCCTTAACGTTATATTCGTCAATGTTGGGCGAAAAAGTGATCTGAACGTCCGTATCGAACAGCCAGGAGGCATACCTTTCATAAATGCCTTTGGGTATCCACCGCTCACCGAAATTGAAATCGAGGTCGTCAAAAGCAATGGGTTTCGGGGTGGCCTCCCGGAGTGCCCGCAGGGAAGCCTCCGCCTGAGCGTGTCCGGGATTGTCTTTCAGGAAACGCTCTACCCGGTCGGCTTTTTCAATGACGTTCCCGGCGATATACTTATCGGCAATTTCATAGCCGTCCATATCCGGGTTGTAATAGATGCTGCCGTGCAGTTCCTCCAGTATGGAATCCACCGTACCACCTGTCAGGGTAGCCATGTAAGGAAGATCAACGGAGGCGGATTTATTCAGGCTGGCTACAAGCGCTTCCCGTGCGTCGGCGGCCTGTGTAATCTCGTTGGGATTGAATGCTACCGGATGATGGAATATATCGGCTTTGTGAGCCACCCCGTCGATGTATCGTTCCAGTGAGAGGACTTCCTGACCGCGGGCATCCATTTTAATCAGGTCGAGGTTCTTCTTGTCGTTGAGTTTGCCGAAACGGTCTGTAAAATTATCGTACAGGCGGTTCAGCATTTCACGCAGGGCCGGATTGGCTTCGAGCCGTTCGGCTTCGTTTTGATACAGGTGATAGTAGGTATCCCGTATTTCAACGTAGATAGACGCTTTGGTTTCCTGTGTTTCGGATAGTTCCAGCGGGTGGAACATGGGCTGTAAACCGTCGATATTTTTCAGGTACCCGATTCGGTTGTGTTCGTCCGATACCAGCGACCCTTCGCGGTAATGCGCCTGTATTTCCGCTTTGAAAGGAACGGGTTTCAGGTATTCTTCCCGTTCGCGTTGTTCTTTTTCCTGTTGCTCCAGTTGTTCCCGCCGCCATTGCTGTTCAGCTTTCCGGGCATCTTCTACCGGATAGACCGGAGATGTAGTGCCGGATGCGAATTGTCCGGGCGACGGTTCCGCCTGCCGCTCCTTTTGCTCGCGCTCGCGCCGTGCGTTGAGCATGATTTCCTCGCGCCATTCGATTACGCGGTCTTCCTCCTGCTTCTTTTTCGGTTTGGCAGTCTTTTTACGTCGGCGCGGACGGCTTATCTGGCTGCGTTCCTCCTGGGAGAAACCGAACAGGTCGTATAATGTGATAAGCGGCTCCTGCTGCACATTCAGCGTCGGCTCTGCCACCCTTTGGGGTTTGGTAAGGATAGCAGGGTCATCCATATCAAAGAGGGTACCCCGGAACTCCCCTGCGGGAACGGTCGGTGCAGGCTCCATAGTCGCCTGTTGTTCAGGCTCTCCGGCAGGTTCGGCCATTCCGTAATCCTCCGGTTGCGGGGGGTATTCTTCCATTTGGCGCTGCTGCCGTTCCGCCGCCCATAGTCCGTAATCGGCCCAATCTTCGGCGGTCGGTTTATACTCCGTATTTTCGGCAGGCGTAATATCCTGCACCGGTTCCGTAGTCGCCAGCGGTGTCAGCTCACCGGTTTCCAAGTCCAAGTCGAATCCTTCGGCCTTCGCCTTACGAACGGCATCCTGGCCTTCGACCCATTCGTTAAACTTATGCCAATCTTCCGGCGTGGATTTCCAGTCGGGATTGAGGTAATCCGGACTGTCGTTTCCGGGTGGTCTTTGACTGCGGGAGGTGGAAACGTCGGCTTCCACTTTGTTTGAACCGCTGTCAATGTCCACCTGTTGGGTGCGCTCCGGTTTTATTTCCGGTGCAGCAACATTACGGACTTGCGATTGCTCTGCCACCTGCGGAGCAAAAGAGAGGTAGCGGTCCAGGTCGAGGTGTTTGGAAAAGTCCTCGGCCAGCATCCGGCGCAAGTCCTGTGCGATACCGTCCACGCCTCCGGCATGGGTAAACTCCATTGCCGGCTTTCCGTATGGATCAGTGCCGACCTTTGCGTCGGTATGAACGACGCGGTCGAGTTGCTGAAACAGGTTATTGACGGGAATACCGTTCGAGAGTTTGCGGGATTCTATAAAGTCTTGCTGCCGATGGGTAACGGCATATTCTCCCTGCGGTCTTTTCTGCAATACAATCAGGTCGCTGCCCACTTCTGTCCCGGCGTAATCGGTAAAAAGATTGTTGGGCAGGCGTACAGCGGAAACCACATTGCACCGCTGGGCCAGCCATTCCCTTACAGGGCGGTTCTGTTCTGAATTTAGGACGCCTTGCGAGGTGATAAAAGCGATAATACCGCCGTCGCGCACCGTATCGACGGATTTCATAAAGAAATAATTATGCAATGTCCGCGTACCCTGCCGCCGTACCGGGTCTGTGTGCGTGGAGAAAGCCGGGTCGAACAGCGCTACATCCCCGTATGGGATATTGCTGGCGATAACGTCATAATAGCCGTTATATTTACCTTCAATGCTCTCAAATCCCTGTGCCCTGACTGTAAATGTCGGGTTAAGATGTTTCAGGATAAGGGCTGTCAGGGGGTCTTTCTCGAAACAGGTTATCTCTGCTGACGGATTGGCCAGGTCGGCGTATTGCCCGAATATCCCGGTGCCAGCGCTCGGGTCGAGAAACCTGACCGGTTTTACCCCGCTTTCAAGCATCGCCGAAGTAAGCGCGTCCACGACTGCCGGAGGTGTGTAAAAAGCCGTCAGGACGGAGTTTTTTATCCCGTCCAGATACCTCTTGGCAATCTTCTCATCCGGCGACTCCTGCCGGATAACCTCATGCAGTTCTTTAACTAACGGGTATAAATCCTGATCGCCCTTCGGCCATTTATCGACGGGCACCTCCGAGGGTGGCGTATTTAATATGGCTTTGATACCTCCAAAACCGCTATATTCAGCCAGTATTTTCCGTTCCTGCGAAGTTTCCGCTTCAGCACTCCATTCGTAAGCAAAGGCGGTCTTTATCGCTTTTATATTCCGGCGAAGATGTTCCGCTTTATTAAACCTTGCCATCTTCCAGGAGTATTTGGACGATACCCGTCAGTTCGGTATATAAAAGACCGTATTCCGCAGTAGCGGCAAAATCATCCGACAGGTCGTACTTTGCCAGAATCTCCGTACATAATGGCAATAGCCGTAATGCGACGGCGGGAGCATCGTTTTCGGGTATTTCTGTGGAAAACTCATCCCACAGAATATTCCGCAGGGTATTGTAGGGTGAAAAGTGCAGGCCCCGGTAGAGTTCGGCACTCGCACGTTCTTCGGCTTCGATGTGGGTCAGTCCGCTTTTGACCGTATCGCTGTAAACCTCCGCCGCAAGGTCAGCCCTCCCGGCTATAAATGTATTGTCTGCCGCGAGGTCGGGGTGGTTATTGGTGAGATAGGATAAAAGGGATAAGCCGTAATAAGACAGGTCGCCCTGGGGCGTATGTTTTTTCTTTGTCATAACATTGGAATTTTTAGTGGTTGAAAATGACGGGAAGGGGAAAGCGAAAAGGCGCTCCGGGTATCCCTACCCAGAGCGCCGACCACTAAAAATTCTCCGTTATATCAAGTTGATCTTAAAAAAACAACCCGTACACAAAGAATTTTATAGTGGCAAAGATAACGATTTATTTTCGCTTACCGCCTTTCCCTGCTTTGCCCGGTTTATTCTTCGGGAAATCGAATACGGTCTTAAACTCCGGATCAAAGGTTACGGCGGCATCGAATGTGCCTCCGGCCGACTTCTGAAATCCTTTGATAAGTCCGGTTTTACCTTTGTTAAACAGGTCTGCCAGCTGCCCGTCGGAAAGTTCCTTGCGGGCCATGCTGCGGAATACGGTCAGGGCGCAATCAGGGTTCTGGCATTTGGCTACTTTGGGATAGAATACCACGGGCTGCCCGCAACGGGGGCAGGTTGCCCCAGCCCGGCGGCCGCCGCCTTCGATTTGAGCCGTCAGCAATTCAGAGGCGATTTGTGCGGTAAACACTTCTATTCCCTGATGAAAAGTAAAGGCGTCCATCTCTCCGGAGGCGATTTTCGACAAGGCGAGTTCCCAGCCGCCGGTCATGGCTACGTCGGCGATCTTCTTATCCTTTACTATTTCGTAAACGGCCAGTCCCTTATCGGTCGGTACGAGGGACTTCTTCTCCCTGCGGATGTATTCACGGGCAAAGAGGGTTTCGATAATGGCTGCGCGGGTAGCCGGGGTTCCGATACCGGATTCTTTCATGGCTTCGCGCTCGGCTTCGTCTTCCAGTTCCCGCCCTGCCGTCTCCATCGCTGCCAGCAGGCTGCTTTCGGTATGAACCGGGCGGGGTTTGGTCTGTTTTTCCAGCACGTCGCATCCTTTCACGGGCAGGATGTCGCCTTCGGCCAGGTCGGGCAGAATGGTTGTGTCTTCCTCTTTATCTTCTTCCTGGCTGCCGAATACTTTCTGCCAGCCCGCTGACAGGATCACGGAACCCCTTGCGGTAAAATCCATTCCGGTGCACGTCAGGCTGACAAATGTGTTCTCTTTACGGCAAGCGGGTGAAAAGGCTTCCAGCATACGACCGGCTATCATTTCGTAAATGGTACGCTGGTCGGCTGTCAGTTCCTTCGGAATGTTTTCTGTCGGCAGTATGGCGTGGTGGTCGGTAATCTTACTGTCGTCCACCGCACGGATATTCAGTATTTTCATATCCATTTCCCCGGCATAAGCCGAAAAGCGCCCGTAGGCTTTCAATCCGGCAATACGTTCCGGTATCTCGTCCATGATGTCCGCCGATATATACCGGGAGCCGGTACGGGGATAGGTAATCAGTTTGGCCTCGTAAAGCCCTTGTGCTATATTCAGGGTTTTATCCGCCGAAAAGCCGTGCTTGCTGTTAGCCTCCTTTTGAAGGGCTGTCAGGTCATACGGCAGGGGTGGCTGCTGGTTTACCTCCTTGCGTTCCACTTTGGCAACCTGTACCTGCCCTGCATCGGTTACAGCGGCAAAAGCCGTATCTGCGGCATCCCTGCGGTCGTATTTTTTTACCGACAGGGCGGCGAATACGGTAGCCTGTTTGGCGGTGTGGAGTTTCAGTTGGAAATAGGTCTGTGGGGTAAACGACCTATTTTCCAGATAACGGGCGCAAATAATCGCCAGCGTGGGTGTCTGCACCCGGCCGAGCGACCATACACCGTTTCCGGCGGCGATAGCCAGTGCTCGGGAGGCATTCAGGCCCACCAGCCAATCGGCTTTCGCCCGTGCGTCGGCGGCAAAATAGAGGTTGTCGTACTCCTTGCCCGGACGGAGGTTCTGCAATCCCTCGCGGATGGCACGGTCGGTCAGGCTACTGATCCACAATCGACGACACGGAGTTTTGCTCCCTACATAATTATATATATAGCGATGTATAAGTTCGCCTTCACGGCCGGCATCGGTGCCCACGATAATTTCATCGGCACGGCTGAACAGTTCCTGAATAGTTTTAAGTTGTTTCATCACGCCGGGATCGTCTTTATAGATTTTACCCTCGCGTACCTGACGGGGTTTTAGAATGAATTGCTGCGGGAGAATAGGCAGGTCTTCGGCTTTAAATCCCGTAAATCCGTATTCGTCGGGCATAGCCAACCCTACCAGGTGACCGAATGCCCAGGTGACGGCGTAGCCGTTACCGTCTATATAGCCGTCTTTGCGGCTGTTTGCTCCGACGATAGCGGCTATTTCACGCGCTACCGACGGTTTTTCAGCTATGATTACTTTCATTGTGATACTATTTAATGGATGAATACTGTGTTAAATCCGGACGCCTTTCTTGGCTTTCGGCGCGGACGGCTTTCTGGCAGGGGCGGCTTGCCGCTGCTTGTTCTCGTCCTGCTTTTTCTGCTGCCCTTCTGTGGGTTTCTGCTGGCCCTGTTTCAGCGGCTCTTTTACGTTTTTGGTCGACTCGTTGGTCTTACCCTCGGTATTGACGGCGTGCTGGGTCTTGCTCTCGTTAGCGGGTTTCACCTCCGCGCCCTGCTTTTTGGCATAGTCGGGGTTCCACCTGAAAAACTCCAGCTTCCCTTTCTCAAAATTGGGCTTTACCCACAGGTTGATGGGTTCGTCCTTGCCGTCCAGCATCATGCCTTTCACATAGGTGGCCCGGACATTTTTCTGTTTGGTGGGGTCGGCTTCGGCTTCTTTCCACTGATTGTATGCTTTGTCCGGCACCTCGGCTCCACCCAATAACTTGTGGATGAAACTTTGTCTTTGGGAATTGCCGGGAGCCTGTTTCTGCTCCTTCTTTTCCGACGCCACCTTCTCCCGCCGGATTTCTTTATTCGCCTGGGCATAGCGGTTGCGGTCGAGGCCCTCGTAGGAAAAATCGAAATTACGGTTGGAGGCATTGATCTGGATATAGGCATCGCGCTTATATCCGGCGCGGGTGGTCATCCCCTCCAGCAATATCTTTTTGCCGTGGTCGTACAGGTCGATCTGCTGGCCTTTGGAGAGTTCCACGCCTTTGATGTTTGTACGTTTTGGGAAATCGGCCACCCGCATTACTTCCAGCGTGTTGGTCATCTTGTCGAGTGTAACATAACACGGTTCCTTTTTGCCGGGGGTAATTTCCAGTTTAATGGTTTTACCCGCGTTGCCGGTCAGTTCGAGGTTGGTTTTGGTTTCGGAGTCGAGTTTCTTACCGTACAGGGGAGCATCGAAGTTGGGTTTTTCCTGCCAGTAGTGGGGCCTGACTTTAATAGAGCCATCCGGCTGTTCTTCCAGCGATACGCGCCCTTTGGTGGGTACCCGCACTCCGCCGGGTTCCATTTCGGGGTTCATATCTATCAGCCCGTTGGACTTGTGACCGTAGGACATAGCCCGCAGGTGCGGTTCCATATCTTCCCAGCGGATGCCCTTGCGCTCCATATCGGCCCGGTCGATTTTGTTTAAATCGAGAGGTTGGAAGGCTTGGGATTCCTCGCCCGCATCCTGTTTCTGTTGCTGTCCTTTCTGGAGTTCGGCAGCGGGATCGACGCGGTACTTTTCCAGTTCTTCGGGAGGAAAGTCCATTTTGATAAGTTTGCGGAGAACGCTCTCGGTCATAATGAAAATGTTGGATAATCCCGTATGGGCCGGATTATCGGCCTGCTCCAGCATCTTTTTGAAGAAGGCTTCGAGCACCGAATCCTGGGTGTTCACGTTCAGCAGGGAAGCGATGTTCGATTCGGTGGGGTCAATGGTCTGGATGTTCCCATCCTTGTCCACGTTGGTAACGGCTTTCAGTTTGCCGTCGCTTGCGTCTTTGACGAGCATTACTTTTTTCTCGTCTTTTTTCTTTTTTTCGTCCATATTGCGAATGATTTAAATGAGCGCCAACATCGGCGCACGGACGAAATTAGGCTTAATCAGCTGGCTGGTAAAGGGTTGAATGGCGTGCGGAAGTGTCAGGAAAATAACTGGCGACTTGTGGCTTTAAACTCCACTGCGGGAAAGAGAAAAACATCCGCTGTTTACTCCCTGAACTGAATTTATTCCCTAACTTTGGGAACAGATATAATGAAATAAATATGATCGAACAATTTTACGCCATCGGCCACCTGACGACGGAGCAGTTAAGGGAACTGTTTTCATCCAACCGTAACCGGGGTTGGGTAGATTATGAATATTACAAGCTGATGCCCGAGGGGGGTACTCCGCCGGAACTCACGGACGAGGAAATACTGTTTAATATGGACGCGGCCAATCCGCACAATTATTTTGTATTTATGTTGGGCATGGAAGACGAGCCGGACGGGATTATGATAGGCTTCGGGCTGACGGAATATCCGGCATTCGGGGCATACCTGCACCTGGATATGGAGTTGCTGGACGAGATAGTGAAGAAATATAAACTGGAAGAAACCGGTACGGAAACAGACCGACTTTTATTTACAGGGGGCGCGGACAGCCTGCCGAACTGATTATACCTCTTGGGGAATAGGTTGTATAAGGCAATAGGCGCCCAATGAGCGCCTATACTTTAATTCCTCCCTCCTTAAATCGTTGGAGGGCCATGCCCTGCCATACCTCACCGCGCCAGACCTTGCCGTGTTCGGCCTTGCCCTGCCACACCTAACCATGCTTTGCCCTAACCCTAACGGGATAATTCTGCGTGATGGATAGATCGGTAAGCAGTATTTATTTGTCCTTAGCGGACACCTCAAAAATAATAAAGTTTTTTACAAAAAAAAAGAATTGCCGTTTTTTTATTACTGCTCCGGCAACAGGTGGCAAAGCACCGGATCGTTCTTGATCCTTTCCAGTTCGTCCTCGACGATCTGCCGGGTTTCGGCCTTAATGCGGTCGTAATTTTCCTGAATCATTTCCTTCATCCGATCAACCCCATCCTCGTCCACAAAATTGGTGATTACGGGAATCTTCCGGTAGGCTTTAGTTTCAGCCGCCACCTTCGCAGTATCCACTACGATTTCGCAATGGAAAATCTTCTGCTCGATGCGTTCGTCGAAGTTATCGGCGATGGCTCCCACGAACATACCCTGCGTGAGTGTGGCGATTTTACTGGCAGGGATCAGGCTGTCGAGCTGGGTGGATATGGATGTGCTTTTGTCGTTCCGGTTGATGGTCATAGACTGGCGTTTCTGCAAAACCTTTCCGAAGCGTTCGGAAAGCATTTTGGCGGTATCGCCTACTACCTGACCGGAGAATATATTGCCGACCGTGTTCATTACCACAGCGGCTTCTTTATCTCCGTAGTCGCGTTTAAGTTGCGAAAAGTCCTGAAAACCGAGTAGGACGCATACTTTATTACTCCGGGCAGTGGCAATTAAGTTATCCAGACCTTTGAAATAGATGGTCGGTAACTCGTCGATAATGACACTACTTTTAAGCTGGCCCTTCTTATTGATAAGTTTTACGATACGGCTATTATAAAGGCCCAGCGCTGCCCCGTAGATATTCTGCCTGTCCGGGTTGTTGCCTACTACCAGCACCTTCGGCTCGTCCGGATTGTTAATATCGAGCGTAAATTCATCCCCGGACATAATCCAGTAAAGTTGCGGGGAAATCATGCGGGAAAGGGGAATTTTCGCTGACGCTATCTGGCCCTGGAGCTGATCTTGAGCGCCACCGAGCCACGCATCCATAAAGGGACTGAGATAGTTTTCCAGCTCCGGGTATGAGGTGAGAATGGGGAAAATATCTTCGTACCGTTTGTTCAGAAATTCTATGGCATGAGGGAACGTACAGTATTTTCCACCCTGATAGATGCGGAGATACCAGATAATTGACGCCAAAAGGATTATGGGGGATTCCACGAAAAAATCGCCTTGTTTTTGCACCCAGGTTTTATTGAGGTTGAGCATTATGGTATAGGCGCTTTCGTAGGCGTCGGATATATCGGTCATAAAGGCCGGATTGATGGGATTACACCGGTGCGACCGGGCCGGGTCGTCAAAGTTGATTACATAGAAAGTCGGTACCTTTTTATACCCGTTTTGGTTGTTCAAAAGGTGGTTATAGGCTATCTCGCTCAGGTCGGGAAATTTGAAGTCGTACACGTACATGGCAAATCCCTTTTCAATCTGCTGTTTGATGAATTGGTTTACGACGGCGAAACTCTTGCCGCTGCCCGGTACGCCCAAAACGATGGCCGCTCTCTGCGGCGCTACGACTGAAATCCAGCCATCGTTCCATTTCTTTTTGTAGTAGAACCGGGTAGGCAGATTGACCGAATATTCGTTATCTATCCGGCGTGTTTCCTGCTGGAACGATTCGTTTTCGACATTGAAAACGTCGTCCATCATATTATTCTTCAACAGGCGCGACATCCATACCCCGCCCATCAGCAGGCAGATATAACCGGCCGACATGGTCAGGATATAAAAGCCAGCGTTGGCATCCATAGGCAGGGGCAGATAGAGCAACCACCAGTTAAAGAAAAAGAGGATAAAGCCGACGGAGAGTGAAATGATAATTTTCCTCCAGGTGATCTTTTCCTCTTTTACCCCCTTTGTTCCCAGACAGGAAAGGGCAAGAAATACAACGGCAAAAAGTTTTGTCCAAAGTATGTTGTGGAACAGCCCTGCCGTGCGGTCGAAATTAAGGAGTATCCTGTCGATTACGCCGACATTGATACCCCACGCCTCGATCTGCTGGTAACAGTACCAGTAGATATTGATTACTACAAATAAAATACTGAGGGCACGCATAAAGTCCATGACTTTGGCCAGGCCCCGGAGATCATCTTCTTGTTGCATATTATAATCGCTTTTAGGAGTTTGAAAAGCGAAAATACGCAGCAGAAAAGTCTAATTGATTGATAATTAATTGTATAGCAGTTTCAGGAAGGGAAGTGGCTGCTTTTGGCATAAACAGCTATAAAAAAACCGCCGCGTTATCACAACGGGGCGGAGTGGAAAAGCAAAAAGAAAAGCAAAACATGGATTATTTCTTTTTCTTCATGTTCCTGAATTTACTGAAATGGGTTTCAATAAAACGAACTACGTCCGATTCCTTATAGTAGGTCTTATGGTAGATCATCTGGAAAGGCAGTTCCCCGGAGGAACGGTAACGCTGCAAGGTGCGTTTGCTGACATTGAGCATCTGGCACAGGTCGTAATTATCCAGCAGCATATCACCGTCGGGCAACAGCGGCCGTTCTTTGACCGGAGTGGCTGCGTGGAGTTTCTCCAACTTGTCGAATCGCTCCATGATGCGGTGCATCCAGCCCTCGAAATGTTCTTTGTCGATAAACATACGCCGATGCTACTGATTTTGAATACGACCTTTATCGGCAAGTTCCTCCAGTGAGGGCTTATCCCGCCGGATGTTTTTATCCTTCAGCAGTTCTTTGACCGCTGCCACGCTGTAATAGGTTTTGCGGCCGATCATGGAATAGGCAATCACTCCGTTGCTGCGGTAGCGTTGCAGGGTGCGTTTACTTACTTTGAGATAGGCGCATACCGTATCTTTATCCAGCCAAAGGTTATCCGGTTCGGATTTATCTTTGGCACTGTCGATAATAAAGCGCTCTATCCGGTCAATTTTTGCCATAAGCTGTTGCCAGGCTTGCGATTCGATTGTTATTGTTTCCATATTACTGAGATTATAAATTCTGTTTTGCAAAGGTGGCAAGGTTTACCGGGGTGTATTCACAAGTTGGGTACACTATTTTTGAATTATTTTATATCCGGTTCATTATCAGTAACTTTTCATTAAAAAAGGCATAAAATTTCCGGGCGGTAATTTCTACTGGATTTAGTATAGAATGTATTCAGCGCGATGTTATATATTGAAATACAGCGACTTACAATACAAGCAAATTGTATCCTGTTCCTTTAAAAATTCAGAAGCACAAAAAAAAGTCCGTATTCGCCTTAAAAGCGATATACGGACAGGAATACTAAATTGGGTATAGCGTTATTCTTTTACTCTTTTCTGGGAATAACATTTTGTACCGTCTGGAGAGAGGACGAAATCGAATGTTTCGGTGGCTCTTTTGTTGGTCAGCGGTTCGTCGATGGTATAGGTGCAGCGGACGACTACCGCCAGTATTTCGTTGTTGTCCCGGCTTTCGTATCGGGCGGTTTTCGCCGGAGCGGTCTGCTCCAGCGAATCTATCAGGTGAGTGTAGCGGTCTACATTTTTTTGATAGAAAGTCATCATGGTTTTTCCCGGATAACGGCTGTTCTTTTCTTTGTCCAGACTTTCCTGATTGCGGGTAAGGGATTGCTGGAGTTGCGCTCTTTTTTTGTCCTTGTCGGCATTAAAAGCATCGGCAATAATCTGAATGCTGTCGGCAACGGTAATCTGCCGGATCTCTTCCAGATTATCAGCCTTAAAATTAAGGTCGTATTTTGTACCCTTGCCGTCTGTCTGTACTACATCGGCAATCAGTTTTTCATACTTGCCTGTCGTACCTCCACAGGAAAACAACAAGGCTACCAATGGTAATAATAAAATCCTTTTCATAAATCTGCATTTTTTAAGTTATTCATCATCATCCTTTTTCTTGCCGGGCTTTGTGTTTTCCATCCGTTTGAGGATTTCTTCCCGCAAACGGTCGAGAAACGGCGTAGGCTGTTGGCGGATGCGCATGTCGTAGAAGTTACGGGCGATGTTGTTACCCAAGTCGATGTTGAATATGTTTACAAAATAGGCGGTAATCTGATTAAGCGGTACTTTACCTCCATTGAAACATCCTACGGTATCCAACGCATAGATCAGTTCGATCAGATCGGTTTTGCTGCCCGTCCATGTCAGTTTAATCTTCGGGAAGGCCCCGGAAGAAACGTTATGCTGACTATTGTCCAGTTCTTCCAGTTCTGAAAGTAGGTAAGCCTGCAACATGTCGTTGGCCAGGATACGGGCGACCTTGAAATCGCAGTTGGTCGAAAACTGCGGATCACGCTCGTAGTAGAACGTTTCCAGGTATTGCTCCATGTCGGGCTTGCCACGCACGAAGTAGGCGGCATCCAGATAGTCGGCACAAGAACGGTAGTAACGATAAAAATCCAGTATCTTATTGTTGTATTCCTGGATGGCATCGAGTTTATTTTTCAGGTACACCCTTTGCGCATCCAAGCTGGCCACAGGACGGTTCATCTCGATGTTATAGACCTTGCGGTAATAGATCAGGTGGCAGAAGATCTTCGGCTTGATCTCCTTGAAAAATAAGATTTCCTCCGCCTCGTCCGCGAAACGGTAATTGATAATGAACTCTTTCAACCGGTCGAACGCTTCTCCGAGGACACGCGAATTTTCCAAAGATTTTTTAAGCATATCCGTCTCTTTCGCTTCATTTTTCTGCAAACGAACTTTTATTTCCTTTTGTAAGATGTATACAAATTCCTTCATATAGACAGATTGATTATGTGGATAACCGATTTGACATCAAACACCAATTTATAGTTTACAAATATCCGCGAATAAACCGAGATATTTTAACCCTAAATCTCATATTTATATCCCTGAAACGTAAAATATTCACGAATAACAGCCTAACTGTTCTGTGTTATTATTTTCCGTATAAATAGGATTTATCATACGGTGACGGGTAAAAGTTTATTGATGTTTTACGGGTAGTTTCCTGTTATTTGCGGTTATTTTTTCTGATGCCCAATCGGGAACTTTGCAGTTGAATAAAATCAAGTGTAAAGCATATGAAGAAATATTGTTTATTACTCTTGGGACTATGTTGTTTTGTCCCAATCCATGCGCAAAGCGTTATAGACAAGTACATCCGGGAAGGGCTTGATAATAACGAAAGTATAAAGCAGCAGACCTTCTTGTTGAAGAAGAACCTGTATGCCCTTAAAGAAGCGCAGTCGCTTTTCTTCCCGAAATTGATCGTTAGCGGCTCTTATAACAAGGCAGACGGAGGCCGTACCGTAGATTTTCCTGTCGGCGACCTACTCAATCCGATTTACAATTCCCTTAATGAACTTACGGGAAGTCAATCTTTTCCTTCTTTGGAAAATATGGCGATACAACTGAATCCCGACAACTATTATGATGCAAAGATACGATTGGATATGCCTGTATTCAATGCGGAACTGTTGTACAACCGGAAAATAAAGCGGACAACAGCGGATATGCAGGAAACGGAAATCCTTTTGTATAAGCGGGAATTGGTTAAAGAGATTAAGAAAGCATATTATCAGTATTGCCAATCGTCAAAGACTGTTGAAATAAGGGAAAACGCAGTGAAAGTGGCAGGCGAAAGTTTCAGGATCAATCAATCGCTTTTAAAGAACGGAAAAACAAACAACACAACTGTTTTAAGAAGCGAAAACGAAGTGACAAGAGCCGAAGCCGCTTTATTTTCGGCATTGCAGGCTCAAAAAAACAGCCAATCGTATTTCAATTTTCTGTTAAACAAGCCTTTTGAAACAGAAATAGAGATAGAAGAACCCGAAATAATCCTGTCGAACGGCAGCTCAAATATTTCTGTTGAGGACAGGGAAGAAATGCAAAAACTCTTGTTGGCATCCGATATAACACAATTGAATAAAGGACTTGCAAAATCATTTATGCTTCCTAAAGTGAATGCGTTTCTCGATTTGGGCTCACAGGGCTTTGACTGGAAAATGAACGATAAAACCCGCTACTATATGCTGGGGGTATCTTTACAATGGACGTTTTCTTTGGGTGGGCAGCATATCCATAAGATAAATGCGGCTAAAGCCGATATCGGTGCGGCGCAAGCGCAAACCAACCATGTCCGGGAGCAATTGGAATTGCAATTACGGCAGGCAATCAATAACCACTTGGACGCCTTGAACAATTATGATTCCGAAAAGTCCCAGATGGATGTCGCTGAGAAATATTACAGGGATATGGTGAAGCTCTACAAAGAGGGACAAGCACTATACATTGAGTTGCTGGACGCCCAAACCCAATATATCAATACTTCGGTGTTGTTAAATATCGCCCGGTATAACGTCTGTATCAAACAGGCGGAAGTGGAACGGGCTAACGCAAGTTTTAATCTGAATAATTATTAAACGCAATGAAAACAATACATTTTATCATTATTGCAGGGATATCATTATCCGTAATGTCCTGCAAGCAAAAGCAAGCCGAAATGGTTAAAAATATAAATGATATTCCAGTTCAGTTGGCCGATGTCAGGACACAGGAAGTCGCAAACAGTGTAACAATACACGGTGCATTGACTACACTTGAAGAGGCGAAACTATCTTTCAAGACCGCTGGAATCATCAGCCGTATATATGTAAAAGAGGGTGATGGAGTATATAAAGGGCAGCTATTGGCGGAACTGAATTATACTGAAATCGAAGCACAATCCATACAAGCCAAAGAAAATGAAGATAAAGCAAAACGGGATTACCAACGTGCCGAATCCTTGTATGCCGACAGTGTTATTTCATTGGAACAGTTTCAAAATGCAAAAACTGCCTGGGTATTAGCCAAACAAGCCTCGGATATTACGGAATACAATAAAACAAATTCGCGGATTATTGCGCCTGATAACGGTGTGGTTTTAAAAAGGATTGCCAACGAGGGAGAACTGATTGGTATAGCCTCTCCCGTATTTATTGTGACAACAAAAACGGGAAACGGCCTGATTTTAAGAGCTGGTGTGCCGGTTACTGATTGGCAATCCTTGTCGGTGGGCGACAAAGCGGGGATTACGATTGACGGTTTTTCCGATAAAAAGTTCAACGGGCGCGTACATCACCTTGCCCTATCGACAGATCAAAGTTCGGGATTATACCTTGTTGAAGTAAAGTTGGAGCCGGCCAAAGAACGTATCTCTGTCGGAATGTTCGCCAATGCCGAAATAAAATCCGGCAAATCACATTCTTATAAAGTTATTCCTGTAAGCAGCCTTGCCGAAATTGCAGGAAAGAAGGGTGTGGTATATATCCCTGAAGGTAATAAGGCAAAGAAAATTCCGGTATCCATTGCCAAAATTGAGGATAATAATGCCTTTATCAGTCAGGGGTTATCGGATATAGACAAGGTTATCAACGAAGGAGCGGGATTTATAACTGAAAGCTCAACCATTAATATACAATAAGGCCCTATGAAAGCATTTATACAGTTTTTCGTAGAGAAAAAGCAGTTTACCTATATCGTTATCGCCGGGTTGTTGATATTGGGTATAAACTCATTGCTGACCATGCCGAGAGGCGAAGAACCGGATATGAATTTTCCGATTTATTCCGTGGCTGTAATCATGCCGGGAGCCACGCCAACGGAATTACAAGATCAGGTAATAAAGCCGATAGAGGATGCCTTTTATGAAATGGATGGCATAAAGGAGATTAAAGCCTCAGCTGCAAGCGGCTTGGCGTATATCGGGCTTCGGTACGATTTTTCTACGGACAGAGACGAAAAGTATCAGGAAATTATACGTGAAATGGAACGATTGCGTTCCGGTGAACTTCCTCAAAACATCGCACAAATTCTTATCAAGCGAACCCGAACAACCGATGTCAATATCTATCAGATTGCATTGTTGTCCGAAACCGCATCCTATGCGGATCTGGAATACCATTCCACCGAATTGAAAAACCGACTAAAAAAAGTGGGCGGTATAAAAACCGTAGAAACGTGGGGATATCCTCGTCAGGAAGTAAAAGTAGAGTTGAATATCAATAAACTTTCGGAGTATAATATTCCTGTCAGTTCGGTATTCACTGCTTTAAAAAGGGATAGCTATACGCTTCCGGCAGGAAATGTTGTTTCGGGAAACACGGCATTCAATGTAAATTCAGGCGATACCTACGAATCGGTAGAAGAAATTGCCAATACGGTAATCCATGTTGCCAACCAGCAGATTATACGTTTGAAAGATATTGCTGATATCAGCAAGGATTATGAAGAAGAAAAGCATATCGTCCGGCTGAACGGTACAAGGGCTGTTCTCGTTACAGCATCCTTAAAAGCAGGATATAATATTCTTGCGGTAGCTGACGCGGCACAAGCCATTATTGATGATTATGCAAAAGTTTTGCCGGCCAACATTGAGTTGAATAAACATTTTGACCAATCGGAAAGCGTTTCTTCCAGGCTTAATCAGTTGCTACACGATTTCATTATTGCCATTTTGCTGGTTTCCATAACCTTGTTGCCGCTGGGATTCCGCTCGACGGCAGTAGTTATGATTTCTATTCCCTTGTCGTTATCAATCGGGGTGTTCCTGTTGAGTATATTAGGTTGCAGCCTGAACCAATTCAGTATTGTCGGACTGATTCTGGCATTAGGGATTTTAGTGGATGATGCGATTGTTATCAACGAGAATATCGAGCGTTCTCTACGTTCCGGGCTTCCTTTGAGAAAAGCGATTATAGAAAGTACCGGCCAGATAGCCCTTGCGGTGATGGGTGTAACCACCATGATTATCCTTGCTTTTATACCCATTCTGTTTATGCCGGAAGTTTCAGGCGAATTTATGCGTTCCCTTCCGCTTGCAGTAATCACAGCCGTTGCCGCTTCCCTGTTCGTTTCATTGGCTATCGTTCCATTCATTTCGGATAAGCTGCTGAAAGAAAAAGTAAATCCCGAAGGAAATATCTTCTTACGCGGATTACACAAGGGAATCCATTGGAGCTACGGGAAGGTTATGGAAAAATCCCTTCGCCATCCGAAATGGGCTACGCTGATTGTTGCCGTAATTACCATTGCTGGATTCTCGGTGGCGGGCAGTATGGGATTCTCCCTTTTTCCAAAAACCGACAAACCTCAGTTTCATGTAAATATTGAAACTGCGCCTAACGCTTCGTTGGACGAAACGGATAAAGTTTGCCGGAAAGTGGAAGATATACTGTCTAATCAACCGGGGGTGAAGTATTATACAAGCAACGTAGGTAAAGGAAATCCGCAAGTATATTACAATGTGTACCAGCAAGACGAACGCCTTAACTTTGCCAATATATTTGTCCAATGCGAAGATGCGGATGTAAAACACAAAACCGCCATAATAGATTCCTTACGGCGGCAATTCCTGAAAATCCCGGAAGCCAAAGTCCAGTTGTTGGAGTTTGAACAAGGGCCGCCGCTGGAAGCACCTGTCGCTATTCGCATTTTTGGGGACAATCTGGATACATTGCGGAAATACTCATTGAAAGTGGAGGAAATTATAAAATCCATAGATGCGGCAATGTATGTAAACAATAGCATCGCCATTTCCAACACAGGGCTGAAAGTTGAAATAAATAAGGAGAAAGCATCCCTTCTCGGCGTTCGGAACGAAGATGTGGACAAGGCTGTGCGAATGGCGATAACAGGGTCTAAAGCCGGGGAAATACAGTTGGATCGGGTGGAACGAAAATCTCCAATCAATATACTTCTGCCTAAAGGCAGGTTCCAGCAAATGGATATATTCGATAAAATATATGTGCCGACCGCAAAAAGGAACGCCGTTCCCTTAACAAGCATCGCCGATATTGCCTTTGAGAAAAATCCGAACTCTATCACAAGGCTGAATAAAGACTTATACACAACGGTAACGGCTTATGCGCAGGAAGGGTATCTTTATTCCCAACTAAACAAAGATGTTGTAGCTAAGTTACAATCCCTGAAACTGCCTGCCGGATATACTTGGAAAGCAGCCGGGGAAACAGAGAATCAGCAACGGTCGTTTTCAGGATTCGGGGCAATCCTTCTGTTTACTCTATTTGCTTTTGTAGCAGCTTTGATCCTTGAATTTAAGAGTTTTAAATCCTGTTTAATAGTCCTTTCGGTGATTCCGTTAGGATTTATGGGGGGCATACTTGCATTATTCATTACCGGAAGTCCCTTATCGTTTATCTCAATAATTGGATTCATTGCATTAGTAGGGATCGAATTGAAAAACTCTATTCTTATGGTAGATTATACGAACTACCTGCGTAAAGAAGGTATGCCGTTAGATACAGCGGTGGCTACTGCCGGAGAAGTTCGGTTTATCCCGATATTCTTAACCACCATGACGGCCGTAGCCAGTATGATACCATTAATTATACAAGGGTCACCATTATACAGACCGTTGGCATTGGTAATTGTTGGAGGGTTGATTAGTTCCCTGCTGCTATCGCGTATATTGACACCGGTTCTGTATAAATTGCTGCCGCCTAAAATCGCATAGTCATGGAATAAATATTCGAAAACGAATCGGGGGTAATTTGGTTTTAGTAAGACGAGAATTACCCCTGAAACGTAAAAAATACCAAGATTTGGGGATTGAATTGTTTTTGGGATACCCGTATCTTTGTAGTCTATTAGAAAAAGATTACATAATATGAGTATTCAATATTCTTCTATCACTCAACCAGGGGCATGGCTGGAAGTTATAGCCCAACAATTCGGTGCTCCTGTCATTGATGACCAGATAAAACTCCCCCGCAAGCTGGGAGAAGGTTTTTTCAGGCAATATTATCCATTTGAGTGGCTGACTGTTTCGTATCTGCGATTCAAAGTGCATCAACCTATGAACGTAGAAAGAAAAGGTGTGCAAAACCGCCCGCTTATCCCAATTGTATTTTATCTGGACGAAGGCGAACAGTTTGTAAACGATAAACAATATACTGTCGGAATCCACAATAACAACGGGATTTTTATGCCATCACCAGAGATTGATACCCAATGGATTTTCCCGGCTAACAAGTGGATCACAAACCTGACATTGACATTCAACAGGGCATGGCTGATAAATCAGATGCAGGATAAAAACACCTTCCTTTACCGTTTGCTGACGGATAAGAAACCGTTTTACATCTTCGAATCGTTTTCCCCTGCGCTTTTGTGTATCGTCCATGAAATCGAGCGTAATATCAATTTATCCCATAATCTGGAACGGTTATATCTCTACGAAAGCATACTTCGGTTGTTCAATGCCTTTCTATCAAAAGCAAACGAGCGATTATTGGATGAAACAAAAAGCAGGATTCATGCTGCCGATATCGCACAATTATTCCAGGTACGTAAAATGGTACTGGACAATCTCGTTGATCCGCCCTCCATGATCGTTTTGTCTCAGGCAGCCGGAATGAGCGTATCGAAACTTCAAAAATGTTTCAAGTCTGTTTTCGGCAAAAGCATTATTCAGTATGCCATAGACGAGAAAATGAAATATGCCCGGAATCTACTTGCGACCAACGAATATTCCGTTTCGGAGGTCGGGTACAAGGTTGGGTATTCCAATCTGAGCCATTTTTCCGAAGCTTTTAATAAGGCATTTCTAATGACCCCTAAAGCCTATCTTTCATCTGTTGAAAATACACAAAACGAGTGCCGTTGTTGTGTGTTGAATAACCGTAAGTAAAGAAATACGTTTCGCGGGTACAGCATTACGTTCTACGGGCAGACCAGCCTTTCCATTAGCCGTAACTTTGCAGTAACAAAAAAAGTACAAAGTTAATGGATTTATTATGTGTAGATTATTTGATTGCAGAAAGTGCGCTGGATGTTTGCTGGCTCTATGCTGCACCACTATAGTTTCCGCCCAGACAATCAAGGTTCAGGTAACAGATGCCGAAACAAAAACTCAGATTGAATACGCCAATATAGCATGGAAGCCTGTCGGTGCTGAAACCTTCAAGAACGGTACAACAACTGATACAAAGGGGAATGCAACGCTTTCCATCGGAAATCTTAAACAGATTCATCTGATGGTAAGCTATATTGGCTATGAAACCTTTTCCGATACGATTCCGACCCAATCAGGAAAATATGACGTAAAACTTCGACCTTCAGCATTAAACATGAAGGAGGTGGTTATCTATGGTAAATCGCAAGAGCAGGTTATCAGGGAATCACCGGAAGCTGTTTCGGTAATCAACATAAAGGAATTGCAGGGACGTTCCGTTTCGCTCGAATCGGTTTTAAATAAAACCACCGGATTAAAAATCGAACGAAGCGGTGGAACCGGCAGCAGTTCTCGTATTATCGTGCATGGCTTGGAAGGAAACCGCGTACAAATATTGTGGGATGGCTTGCCCATGAATACCAATGACGGAAGTTTTTCACTGGATGAGATACCTATCGACATTATTGACCGGATAGAAGTCTATAAAAGTATAATCCCGGCACGCTTCGGATGCGATGGGCTGGGTGGTGCTATCAATATCGTTTCCAAAGAATTTTCGACCGATTATGTGGATGCCTCTTACGAAATAAGCTCTTTCAATACCCATAAAGCGAGTATTTTTTCCCGTAAGAACCTTCCTAAAAGCGGAATTTTACTCGGCTTCGGTGGTTACTATACGTATTCGGATAATGATTACGAGTTTAACGTGCCCGAACGGGAAAACCTGCGTGTGAAAAGGGATCATGACCTATTTCGCTCTTATATGCTAAAAGGAAAATTAGCTTTCACCAAATTGTGGTTTGATGAAATAAGCACGGAGTTTGGCTATTACAGCCGTTTCAACGAGATACAAGGGGTTTTGAAGAATATCCAGCAGGCCGAAAACGATGCCGGAACATTCATGCTTGAAAATAAGATTAAGAAACGTGGATTCTTTAGCGAAAAGCTGGATTTAGAATCTCATTTTTCGTTGCAATACGTGAAGAATAACTTTACGGATACGGCAAGCGTGAATTATGATTTCGAGGGTAACTCTTATCCCAGCCCCAACGGTCAGGGCGAAACAGGCGATGTACCGCATGATACGGACGATAAGTATTTAGATCTGAACGAACGTATCAATTTCGATTATCATTTCACACCCAACCATAACCTGAACTTCAATACGCTTTTCCATTATGCCAAAAGGCAACCGAAAGACGATATTGCAAGCCAACATGCAGGGTTTACCATTGGGGGTTATCCGAGCAATATGACCAGTTTCATTTCCGGGCTTACATGGGAAGCTAATTTTTTCAATAAACGGCTAATCAACATGCTTTCGGCGAAGGTTTTCCATCTGAATTCAAAGATAGAAGACCTGACATCCTATGAAATGATGGAACCGCCGAAGCAAAAACAGAATAAAGCAACAGAGTTTGGTTGGATTGAAGCGATAAAATATGAAGTAATTCCCCATGTCCATCTAAAGGCATCTTACCAACGGGCTATTCGCCTGCCAAATCCGCAGGAATTATTCGGGGACGGGATTAGTATATTCCCCGCTGCCAGTCTGCGGCCGGAAAAGAGCCATAATTTCAATGCCGGATTCTTGATTGACAAGAATAACTTCCTGGGAATGAAACGGGTTCAGTTTGAAACAAGTGCTTACTACATGCAAGTAACTGATATGATTAAACTGATGCAGCAATATCGCTCTGCCGGATATGTCAATGCCGAGAAAGTTGAGATTAAAGGTATTGAAGGTGAGTTGAAGGTAGATGTTACACCAACCGTATATGTTTATGGGAATGTTACCTGTCAGAATGTAAAAGACGTTTTGAAATATGTACCCGGCTCGTCTACGCCCAATCCGACCTATGGCATGAAACTTCCGAACATTCCTTACTTCTTTACCAATTTCGGCGCAGAGTATCACAGTAATAAGTTGCTGGGTAAAAACTGGTATGTGAAAGCGTTTTGGGATAGCAAGTTTACAGAGGAATATTACTATTTCTGGGAAATGACCAACCTTGAAAAAAGACGTATTCCCCGTAGTTGGATAAACGATGTAGGCGTATTGTTCACCTATAAAGGCAAATATTCCCTTGCTGCGGAATGTCATAACATAGGCGATATAGAAGATTGGGATCAGTACCGCCAACCCTTGCCGGGACGGTCGTTCCACATAAAATTCCGATATACCTTTTCAAAAGGTCTTTAAGTTTAACAATTAAAATAAATAGCAAAAATGAACAAGTTGAGATTTAAAACATTTGCCGTACTGGCAGTGATGATGGCCACAGTTTGCCTGATGTCCTGTGACAAAGACGACCCGAAGCCAAACCCGGACGAAGGACAGCATCACTTCCTGTTTCTTCAATATTTAGACAATAGTGCAGCCTATATAGGTACGTTCAGCGACCTTTCCCAAAAGAACGTGGATAACAAGAATGCCTACGAGTTTGGTTTTGGTTGTTATCCGTTCAGTTACAAAAACATAGTTCTTCTGGCTGAAGGCGTTTGGGGCGATAAAATACACAAGTTTGTAAGGGGAAGCGACGGGCATATCTCGCCTGCCGGAACCATGACCTTTGCACAGGGGGCCAAACCCGGCGAAATCACTTTTGTCGATGAACATTTGGCGTATGTTTCGATTAACGGACGTGGAACTATTGCCATGATTGACCCTACGGAAATGAAACAATTGGGCGAAATCGACCTTTCCGCATACGCAGTAGGGGACAATAACCCCGACCCCGGATGTAATGTTCTTCGCGATGGAAAACTTTATGTGGCATTGAATCAGTCGAACTCCACCCATTCTTCTGTCCCCGGTGTTGGTGCAGAGGTCGCCATTATTGATCTGGGAACAAAGAAGGTAGAAAAAGTCATTAAAGATTCTCGTACCCGTCCGGTAGGAATGTTCCGCCATTCATGCGCCTTTACGGACGAAAAAGGCGACATCTATTTTTACAGTGCGGGGATGGATGGCGTAAACCCGTTGAAAGACGGCTTCCTGCGTATTAAAAAGGGTGAAACAGAATGGGACAAAGATTACCATTTCAAATTATCGACAACTTCCATTAAAGGAATCCCTGACGACAATGCCGTTTCACTGGTTCCGTACCTTTACGATAAAAACGGGAATATATATGCCTGTATCCAGTTGCAATCCAAAACAAGTAATCCGCCCGATTTTGTCAATGACAAAAACTTCCAGCCGGTAAAGATTAACGTCTGGAACAAAACCATTGAAAAGATAGAATTACCGTTGACTACCAGCATGGGGTCATTTGCGTATGCCAAGTATGGCGATTTGATTGTCTTCGGAATGACATGCGCTAATGGGACGGGGTACTATACCTACAATAAGAAAACAGGCGAGTGTTCCTCAAGTCCCGTTACCACAACCGTAGGTGTTCCGGCCAGTTTGATTTCATTTGAGTAATAATACCTAACTAAATAAACTGTATAATATTAAAAATTATAGTATATGAGCAGAATACCCCATAAATGCGAAGCCTTTGAAGGTGAATTTTCGATAGGAAAAAAACGCATTACCGCAAATTCATACGTTAAGGATCACCAGAAATTCCCAAAAATATATAGCTCAATAGCAGATATAATATTAGGATTAAAGAAAGAAGGTGACTTTCTTGAAGTTGGTGCAGGAGGTGCATTTTTAGCCTCTATTATAGCAAAGAAGGCAAGTAATGTAAAAATTACTGCAACTGACATATCTCCTGATATGGTTCGACTTGGAAAGGAATATATAAATAAACAAGGATTGGGAAATAGAATTGAATACATACATTCCAAAGGGGAAGCTATAAACTTTCCTGAAAAGAAATTTGATATGATTTATTCTTCCTTTTCATTAAATTATTGGAAAGATCCTATTTTACTCATCTCTAATTTAGAGAAATATTTAAAACCGGGTGGCATTATTTTTATAATGGATTTCAGGCGGGTTTGGTGGGTGCGTTTAATCCCTCAATTTATTTGGAGAGATGTTCCTGTAATTCTTGCAGGTTATACACGTAAGGAAATCCATCGGTTATTCAAGAAAAACAGGAAAAAAGTCCCTGAAGTAAATCACATCTATCCTTTCTCCTTATCAATAACAATTAGAAATAATATCAGACATGAGAAAAGTTAGTAATATCCCCAGAGAAGGTGATGTAAATTGCAACCTTCCGACTTTGTCTGAATACGCAAAGTCTATTGCAGAGTTTTCCAATAAGGAAATCTTACCACTTGTTTCGGAAATGGACATGAAAGCTGAAATGGATAAAAGCCTTGTTAAAAGCTTATTTGAATCAAAAATCATGTCTATTGAAATCCCGGTTGAATATGGCGGATTAGGATATTCTTTTGCCCATACCATAACCGCAATTGAAGAAATATCAAAAGTCGATCCTGGGGTTGCTGTATTTGTTGATGTTCATAATACTTTAGTTATTGGAGCAATCAACAAGTGGGGTACAAATGCACAGAAACAATATTATTTGCCAAAACTGGCAAATAATATTGTTGGTGCATTCTCGTTGACAGAACATCATGCCGGAAGTGATGCCTACTCTTTGTCATGTGAAGCTCGAAAACATCATAATGGGTATCTTATTACCGGTAAAAAGCATTGGGCTACCAATGCACGGGAAGCGGGAATATTTATCCTGATGGCTAATGTTCTTGGAGAAGATTCTATTCCTCATTTAACTGCATTCATCATTGATGATACCACGAATCTGAAGGTGCTTGCTCCGTCAGAAAAAATGGGAATCCGGGCTTCCTCCACTTGCGATATGG
Source organism: Parabacteroides caeci (assembly GCF_023656795.1). Classification (NCBI taxonomy): domain Bacteria; kingdom Pseudomonadati; phylum Bacteroidota; class Bacteroidia; order Bacteroidales; family Tannerellaceae; genus Parabacteroides; species Parabacteroides caeci. The sequence goes on along the minus strand of NZ_JAMOKT010000019.1, from coordinate 42,208 downwards.
AATTGGATTATGTCTTTGTACCGGAAGAGAACATATTGGGAGGAGTCGGTTTTGGAAAACGCATCATATTGGAACTTCTTACGGATGGCAGGGTTGGAATTGCGGCACAAATGCTCGGTCTGGCACAGGGGGCATTTCATTTTGCAAGTAAGTATTCGCAGGAAAGAAAACAGTTTGGTAAAGTGATTGCCAATTATCAAGGTGTTCACTTTGAACTTGCGAGAATGGCAACCCGTATCGAGGCAATCCGCGGCCTTTTAGAGAAATCCGTTCAATTAAAAGCTAATGGTGATTTCATGAGATATTTCAAGTTTGCATGTATGGCTAAACTATACTCATCAGAAGTCGCCGAATACACAGTTTCTAAAGCTATTGAAATTTTAGGTGGCGAAGGTTATATGAAGACATCTCCGGTAGAAAAGATGTACCGGGATGCTAAGATTGGAGCCATATATGAAGGGACTTCAAATATTCTTTTAAAGACAATAGCAAAAATTATATTGAAGACAAAAATCTCCGATTAAAATATGTAACAAATGAAATCGCAGGATAAAAATAAGGTTTCCATTTTTTCATTCTTAGACAGTCAAGCAAGAATGAATCCAAATGAAACTGCATTTGTATTACTGGGAAAAGGATATGAAATTATTGATACAATTACCTATAAAGAATTATATTTTCAAAGTAGCAGGATTGCTTCATATCTTGATAAAAATGCAAAAAGCAATATCGTTATACAATTGTTTGATCAGTCCATCAACGGAGTGAAAGCGTTTTGGGGATGTCTCCAGTGCGGAAAGATCCCATTCCCGGTATATTACAACAGTGGGAAAGATATAAAAAATGATTTGCGGAATATCTTAGAGATGACACAGGCAACGTGCATTGTATCGGATTCTAAAATTATCCATGAACTTACAGAAGCCTCGGCTTTTAGCAACTTGACAGATGTTTTTGCAGTAGAAGATATATTAAGTTCAACACCTGACATTGAATTTAAGGAAAAAAACAACAATAATGATATTGCTTGTATTTTATCTTCTTCCGGAACAACCGGTGTACCCAAAGGAGTGGTAATAACCAATAGGAATATATTCTGCAATTTGGAAAGAGCAACGGACATATTTTGCTATTCGCCAGATTCCAGAATCTTGACATGGTCGCCCATACAACATGTTTTAGGGTTGACTATCCACATGATGATGGGAATTTACAAAGGAATTCCGGTGTATCTGATCCCGTCAGCTCTTTTTATGGAAGATACACACTACTTCCTAACGCTTATACCAAAGTACCAAATTACTCATTTAGGTTTTCCCAATTTCGCGTTTAAGCTTCTTGTCGAAACCCAACGTGAAAATAAAAATTATCCTTATGATTTATCCACTCTAAAATCTATCACTTGTGGAGGAGAACTGGTTCATCATAATGATTTGAACAATTTTATTGAATGTTTTAAGCCTTATCATCTCAATCCGGCTTCCATTATCCCGGCATATGGAATGACCGAAACTTGCGGAGTAATCAGTGGTTATAAACCTACAGAAAGTCGTTATAAAACAATTGATAAAGTGCCTCATGAAAGTCTCATTGTATCCAATGGGTGCGTAAAAGACCGTACTAAAATAAAGATAGTTGATGGGAAATCAGGCTTAGATTGTAAAGAAGGAGAAATTGGTTATATTCACATTGCTGGTGATATCTTATCCCCAGGTTATCTTTCTCCTGAAATAATTCAGAAAATTGAGATAGACGAAAAGTATGTATCTTCTGATTACGATTCCCATGAATGGCTAAATTCCGGTGATTTGGGCTTTATTCAGGATAGTGAGTTATATATCGTTGGAAGAGAAAAAGATATTATTATCATCCGTGGCAGGAAATACAATTTGGTTGAGATAGAGCAAATTGTACACCAGGAGTATGCGGATGAGATTCCCGTTTCTGTGGCTATAGCTGCTTTCATCAATTCGGAAGAAAAACTGATTTTATTATTGGAGGTTAATGCTTGTGTACTGGAGTCGGATGAACAGAAGGATATTTTAAAAGATAATATTCGCTCGTGCTTAGTTAAATCTAAGGGAATCTCCCCCTATGAGATTATTTTTCTTGAACAAAATTCACTACCAAGAACTAATCTGGGAAAAATCAGCAGGAGTGATAGTGTAAAACTTTACCTCAAAAAAATATCTTCAAAGGTAAGCGAAAATGAAACCGTTTCGGAAGATGAAAATTATGTTATCCTTTCACAAAAGATATCGGAATTAGTTGATACAAATGACGTTTTGGACTTTCACAACAAAAGTCTGATTGCAATGGGCTTTGATTCTTTATCTCTTGCAAGATTCTGTTCTTTTGTAAATACAACCTTTGGTGTAAACTACACTATCAGCGATTTTTTCAAAAAAGGTTTTACTCTTAAAACGTTGCTTTTACAGTTAAAAGGTAAAAAGGCTATTCAGAAACAGGAAACTGACATTTCTTTAATGCACAAAGGACAAAACAGCGTTACGCAGACAGAGTTGACGGATATTCAACACTCATACTGGATTTCTCAACAAGGGAAATACACCTTGTCCGGTAATTCAGCTTTGATATATGTGGAAATAGAATGTTTGGATGAAATAAAAGTAGATAAGCTAACTGAAGCGTTACGCAAACTTGTTCAGCGTCATCCGTTGTTGTTATCGGCAGTCAATGATGACGGTTATTTAGTTATTCAGCATGATAACCAACTAATAAATGAGATTCCGGTTTTCCCAATCTGCGATTTTGATAAAATCAGGCAGGAATACTCTATTGCATATTTTGATTTAACCCAGGCACCACTTTTCAGAGTGTGTCTATCGGAAGCACCCGCTAAACGTATTATTCATTTTTGCATCAGTTTACTAATCGCAGATGCTTCGAGCATCCAGCTGTTAATGAGAGATTGGTTTCTTTTTTATCATGAAAGAGAAAGTGAGTTACCCGCTTTGAAGACCGATTTCGCCAGTTATGTACACGAACTGTCCAAGCGAAAAGAAAGTCCTGATTATTTACGGGCTAAAGAATATTATCAGCAATCAATTGGTTCAATTCACAAAGCTCCTGAACTTTATACCTTACAAGATCCAGCCCTTATAAAGAACAGTAGAATCGTTCATCAGGAACATCTTTTTGATAGGGAAACAAGCGAGCGGCTGAAAAGGATAGCCCAGGAAATGAATGTAACAAGTACCACTTTATTTCTGGCATTCTTCTGCCGTGCGCTTTCCCTTTGGAGCAAATCACCTGCATTCTCTATTATCCTAACGATTGATGGACGTGCATTCTGTGATCAAATCTATAATGATATTGTGGGTGATTTTACTTCTACTCAAATACTATCGTTGGATTGCAATGGACTTAAAATAGATGAACTGATTAGAGCAATTCAGGATAGAATCAGTAAAAATCTGGATTACCATCAGTTTAACGGCGTAGAAATTTCCAGGATGATTTCTCCGTCCGGCAACTTAACCCCCATTGTATTTACAAATGCAATAAAGTCTTCGGAGAAGTACCAGTCCGGCAGCTATGCTTATTCATGGGGGAAAAGAAGTTACTCTTATTCCCAAACACCACAAGTATGGTTAGATTGTCAAATCTTTGAAGATAATGGTCATCTGATTCTTGCCTGGGATTATATCAAAGAAATATTCCCATGCAAGATGATGAGCGATATGTTTGCTTATCTACTTTCAGAAATTACGCAGTTGACGAGTGCCAATTTGAAAGAAGCGGGTAGTAATTTCATATTGCCTCATGGGCAGTATAAACTACGTGAGGAATATAATGATACAAGCGTTGAAGTTGTACCGCAAATGCTTTTCTCCGGTTTTTTGGCTAATGTTCAAAAGAAACCGGGACATGTAGCTATAGTCCATAATGACCGGCTGATTACTTATAAGGAACTACATAATGCAGTTGCAACAATTGTAAGGCTTATGGAAGAAAAAGGCATTACTGCCCAAACGAGAATAGGTATTTATTCGCACAAGGGTTGGGAACAGGTTGCTGCCGCATTAGCCATACAGATTGTTGGTTGCGCTTACGTCAGTATAGATCCGGACTTGCCGTTTGTAAGACGGGAATTTATCTTGAATGATTCAAACATCGCTTTGATTATATCTTCCGAAGAGTTATCGAAAGAGGTAGAAAGGAATGAGCGTATTGTTGTTGTCTGCAAGGTAGACTATTTAACTGAAAGTCAAAGTGATATAATATCAAAGACTTGCCGGGACGTAAAATGCCCTGCATATTTAATATATACATCAGGTTCGACCGGCACGCCTAAAGGTGTGGTGATTTCACATGAAAGTGCCTACAATACGATATGGGATATCAATCGGAAGTTTGCTATCACAGAAAAAGACCGTGTTTTAGCTCTGTCTTCATTAAGCTTTGACCTGTCTGTTTATGATATTTTTGGGTTGTTGGATGCTGGCGGAGCAATTGTGATTCCCGACCACACCCAGCTAAAGAATCCCGACCATTGGAGAACTCTTATTGATAAATACCATGTGACAGTCTGGAATTCTGTCCCTGCCTTAATGGAGATGTTTACATTCTATTTAGGAAGAGAAATGTATGAATCAACACTTCGGCTTTGTCTTTTGAGTGGCGATTGGATACCTGTTGCACTTCCTAATCTATTACGAAAGCTTTTTGTCCGCTCTTTAGAAATAATCAGTTTGGGAGGTGCTACAGAAGCTTCTATTTGGTCAATATATTATCCTATTGACCAGGTTGAAAAGCACTGGAAAAGCATACCGTATGGAATGCCATTGGTAAATCAACAGATGTATGTGCTAAACGATCAATTAGAGGACTGCCCGGAATATGTAACTGGCCATATCTATATCGGTGGCATAGGGTTGGCACGTGAATACTGGAACAATGAAGAAAAGACCAATCAGGCATTCATTGAGCATCCAATAAAGAAATGCAGGTTATACAGAACTGGTGATTTGGGACGATTTATACCTGAAGGCCATATAGAGTTTTTAGGCCGCGAAGATCATCAGGTTAAAATAGGCGGTTTCAGAATTGAAATTGGCGAAATAGAAAGCGTTCTGAATAAACATGAGTTAGTCAATAGGGCTATCGTTGTCAAAAAGAAAGACAGTACAGGAAGTGAAAAATTAGAATGTTTCATTGTACCTGCCGATCCAACAGGACATCAGTTTAACGATGATTCCGGGATTATCACCGACAAGGAAGAACGGAAGAAATTTAAGCTATCCCTGCATGGGATTCGTAGATCTGCTTTGGGAAAGACAAATATCGGTTTAAACCTATCCCAAAATGGGTATTACCAGAATTATGTCATGCGGGCTTCGTCAAGGCGTTTTTTGGATGCTTCAATCGATTTGACATTACTCGGTGAGTTTTTATCCTGTATAAGTATCTGGGAACATAATGGCTCTTTAAGACGCAGATATGCTTCTGCCGGAAGTTCATATCCTGTACAGGTTTACTTGTGCCAGCACAGAAATCGCATCAACGGATTGGAGAATAATGTTTTGTACTATTATAATCCCTTATCCCACAGCCTAAATAAAGTTACTGATTATTTTCCGGTATTGACAGATTATCATGAGAATGAAAATAAGGAAATATATAAGGAGGAAGGCTTCTCCGTTTTTTTGGTTGCAAACCTGAATGCGATAGAACCTTTGTATGGGAAAAAAGCATTTGAATTTTGCCTTATTGAAGCCGGGTTAATGACGCAAGTGATGGAAACTACTGGTGTAAATACAGGTATAGGGATATGTCAGATCGGTAGTTATAAGAACTATGATTTCATCAGGGATTTCAATCTACCTGACGAAAATTACCGACTTATCCATTCGTTTATTGCAGGTAAAATCGACTTTACAGATCATGCTCGGTCACTTCCAAGGCACGAAGATGATAGTAGCCAGGATTACGGGAAAGAAGATACCATTGCCATATTAAAAGAATATGTTCTGAATGAGCTTCCCAATTATATGTGCCCTTCAAATTGGCACATACTATCTGATATGCCCCTAACTTCCAATGGGAAAGTGGATTATTCCGCTATATTAAATTATGGTGAGAAGGAAACGGTTAGTTGTACAGTTCAACCACCTCCACAGCCTTCAACACAACAGGAAGCCTCTTTTAAGAATCTTGTGATAGATGAAGTATCGCAAGTATTAGGGACAAAGGATATTGATTTAGATGCGAACTTTTTTGAGATTGGTATAGATTCCAAGACCATTGTCAAAGTTTGGAGAGGTATCACAGATAAATCCCAAATTAAATTCCCCCTGACTTCCATTTTTGAGCATACTACCGTGCGAAAACTTACTCGCTATTTAGAAATTACAAAGAATAAATAAAAGGAAAGATTATGAATACAGATATAGCAATAGTCGGCATGTCATGCAGGTTTCCTGATGCAGATTCTATTGGTGCATATTGGGAAAACCTGAAAGAAGGAAAGCAAAGCATAAAGAAGCTTTCAGAAGAAGAACTCAAATTATCTGGTATTTCTGATACTCTTTATAATCAGGAAAACTACGTTCGGGCAGCGTCCTATATCAGTGATATTGAACATTTCGATGCAGGTTTCTTTAAATATTCTCCCAGGGAAGCAGCTATTTTAGATCCCCAACAACGGATTATGCTGGAACTTTCTCATGAAGCTTTGGAATCCGCTGGTTACAATAGCGAATACAACACTCAAAATGTTGGTGTTTTCATGGGATCGGGTTACAATCAATATCTTTTGAAGAATATCCTAAGAGGGCGAAGCATAACAGATAAAAGTGAAGAGTTTTTCATACAAACGTCGAATGATAAGGATTATCTGGCCTCACGGATTTCTTATAAATTAAACTTGCATGGCCCCAGTGTAAACATACAAACAGCCTGCTCAACCTCTTTGGTTGCTGTCCATTTTGCACGAAAAAGCTTGCTGGCGAAAGAATGTGATTGGGCAATAGCCGGAGGAATAACATTAAGACTCCCGCAGAAACAAGGATATTTTTACGAACCGGAAATGATTGTTTCTGACGATGGAAGATGTTGTCCTTTTGACGAAGCTGCTAACGGAACTGTTTTCGGGAGTGGTGCCGGTGTTATCGTTCTGAAACGTTTGGAAGACGCTATTGAAGACGGAGATAATATTCTTTGTGTAATAAAGGGGTCTGCAATAAATAATGACGGCCAAAACAAGGTTGGATATACTGCTCCCAGCCTATCAGGTCAACAAGCCGTTTTAAACAGTGCTATTAGGGATGCTAATATTCCGGTTGACACCATTTCTGCTATTGAAGCACACGGAACGGGAACTAAAATGGGTGATCCGATAGAATTTGATGCGTTGGTAACCGTCTTTAATGGTGTTCAAAAGAAATGTAGTATTGGTTCGGTGAAAGGTAATATAGGTCACTTAGAGAATGCCGCGGGCATCGCAGGGTTGATAAAAATGGTTCTTTCCCTAAAAAACAAAATGTTGGTTCCATCTGTCAATTATACCTCACCCAATCCCTTCATTGACATTGAAAACAGTCCGTTTTATGTTAATATAGAAACAAAATATTGGGATAATCAGGATAATGATTACCCAAGAAGATGTGGAGTAAGCTCATTTGGGATTGGGGGAACGAATGCGCATGTAATTCTGGAAGAGTATGAAAGCGATAGTGATACCTCCAACCATACTAATAAACAAGATTATTATCCGATAAATATTTCTGCCGATTCTAAGGAATCGTTACGTAAAAATGAGCAAGCCCTACTGGAATATATTCAAAACAGCCCGGAAGTTGAACTATCGCAGGTTTCATATACCCTGGCTTGTAGAAGAAATGCATATAAACACAGGCATAGTTATTCGTGTTCCTCCATTAAGGAACTTGCAGAATTGCTGAACAAAGAAAGTGACTCATCTTTAGTCGCTGGTGACTTTGATATTGCTTTCATGTTTCCGGGACAAGGTTCTCAATTTGTTGGAATGTCAGTTGAATTGTACAATAAAGGTGGCGTTTTCAAAGAAGAATTAGATCGGTTAATGACTCTTTTTCAGGCTCATCTTGCTATTGACCTCTGTAGCATTTTGTGGGGGCAGGATAAAACCAAGAACATAAACGATACGATTTATGCTCAGCCACTACTTTTCATTATAGAGTATGCTTTGGGGAAACAACTGATTGCATGGGGCGTTGAACCGAATATCATGATCGGTCATAGCATTGGTGAATTTGCCGCTTTTTGTCTGGCAGGTATGATAAGTGTCGAAGATGCTGTAATCCTCGTTAGCGAAAGAGCTTCATTAATGCATGCTATTAATAAGGGAAAGATGTATTCTGTACATTCAGAGGAAGAAGTTATTATGCCTCTGCTCCCGGCAGGTTTATCCATTGCCGCAATCAATACCAAAGATTTATTAGTGGTATCCGGTAATGAAGATGTGATGGAAAAGTTCTTGCAGATTGCAGATGAAAATGGAATAACCTATGGACAACTGCACACATCAGCTGCATTCCATTCTTGCTTAATGGAACCGGTGTTAGCCGATTTCTACGAAGTAGCAAAAAAAGTCACATTCAATCCTGCGAAAATAAGAATTGCTTCTACCCTGAATGGGGAAATAATAAATATAGGCCAAAGCATATCGGCAGAATACTTGATGAACCAAATCAGGAGGCCGGTTCGTTTCAAGGATGCCACTAATACTATCTTAAAACTGGAGCCGCATATTTTTGTTGAAGTGGGGGCAGGAAGCACTTTGAAAACATTTATCAAACGGATAGACCACCGGACAAATGCGGTAAATCTTTTACCGGCAGCAACCTCAAATATGAACTCTTTGCATTCCCTGTATTTGGCATTGGGCAATATTTGGAGTTTGGGTACAAAAGTAAACTGGAAAGCATTGTTTTCTACTGATGAGAGAATTTTCATTCCGCTACCTACTTATCGGTTTGACAGAAAAAGATATTGGATTCAACCTGCTGAACATACAGGGCAAGAAATAGAAACTATTTATAAGAGTGTCGGTGTGCAGGAAGACAAAGATGAGTCCCGAAATGGGTCAAAAGAAGAATCCTTGTCAGAAAAACAAAGAACCTTGTTGAGAATATTCTCATCTGTTTTAGGCATTGAGAATATTAGGTTAGAAGATAACTTCTTTGAAATGGGAGGACATTCATTGCTTGCAACAAGAATTCTGTCAAGGATTAACAAGGAATTTTCCAGTGATATACGCCTTAAAGAATTCATGAAATATCCAACCATTAAAGCCCTTTCGGATAAAATAGAAGAATCCGACGAAGTGGATTTAGGACTTCCGGTAATTGTGGAAGACCTGGAAAATTTACATACTCCGTTTCCGCTCACTGAAATGCAGGAAGCCCAATGGTTGGGAAGAATTGAGGCTTTTAATACAAGTGGTGTTGCTGCTCACTTGTATTTTGAAGTCGAGAATTACAATCTGTGCCCATTAACAATTTCAAAAGCATGGCAAAAACTCATTGAGCGTCACGACATGTTGAGAACCATTATTCTGGAGGATGGAACACAGAAGATTCTTCCGTTACCTATGGAGTATAAGGTAAAAATCAATGATTTCAGCAACGTATCAAACGCTGATGCGGAAACTCGGCTACAGGAAATAAGGGGTAAAATGGATAGTGTTGTACGTCCTATTGACCAATGGCCATTATTTGAAGTACAATGTTCCGTTTTGCCACAAAACAAAGTAAGGATACATTTCAGTTTAGACTTGATTATTTGTGATGTCGCAAGTTTACGAATCCTAATGAAAGAATGGGCTTTGCTTTATTCAAACATGGAACGGGAATTACCGGCAATTGATTTAAAATTCAGAGACTATGTTCTTGCGGAAAAGAAAATTAGAGACTGTAATGTATATAAAACCTCCGATACCTATTGGGATGAACGTATCAAAACATTGTCTGGCAGACCTGAATTACCTTTGAAGAATGTCACCCTGACAGAATCTCCACGCTACAAAAGGCTCAGTTATACCATAGAAACAGCGTTATGGGAAAGGTTAAAAGAGGTTGCTGGCAAAAAAAAGATTTCGCCTTCAATGGTATTATTAGCCGGATTTAGTGAGATACTTGCTTGCTGGGGCCAAAACAAAAGCTTTTGCATTAACACTACCATAATCAATAGGCATCCCCTGCATCCACATGTGAATAGATTGGTGGGTGAATTTGCTTCTTTTGCTCCCATTGAAGCGAATTTAAAAGAAGCTGTTGATTTTGAATCGCTTGTATTGAATTTGCAACAGGAAAACTGGAACAATCTGGAAAACAGGTATGTACATGGTACAACCATTCTACGAAAAATAGCAAAGGAGCGGGGAAATACTGCTGGAGCCGTTTTACCTATCGTTTTTACCAGTACTATTGTACATGATGCCAGTGGCGAGAATCTTTTTCATGAAGTATTTGGAGACTATAATTATGTTTTGTCCCAAACGCCACAGGTGTGGCTTGACCATGCAGTCTTTGAGAACGTTCATGGCCTAATGCTTAGTTGGCACTTTATTGACAACGTTTTTGAAGATGGTGTTATTGACGAAATGTTCAATGCTTATATTAAGTTGATACTATCGTTGTGCGAACAAACGGTAGATTGGCACCATCATTATTACGATTTGATTCCGTCCAGTCATTTGGAAGCTATCAAGGAATATAACACTACCAGCGAAGATATTCCTACGACAACACTCCATAACCTTTTCTTTAACTCTTGTAAGGACTTTGCAGGTAAAACAGCCATTATTTCCAAAGGAAAACAGATAAGTTATGATCGGTTACGTGTGTTAGTCCTATACTATTCTTCGGTGATTAAAGAGAAAAACATCGGAAAAGATAAGCCTATCATTGTCTTAATGGAAAAGGGATGGGAACAGGTTGTAGCAGTGTTATCTATCCTGAATGCCGGATACGCATATCTTCCGTTAACCATAGAAACACCTGTTGAGAGGGTTAAATACATTATTGACGAAACGGACTGTAGTCTGATAATCTCGATATCGGAGCATAGTGAACAGTTGGAAAACTTTCCGGATGTGGATGTGGTGTCTGTGGAAGATAGGAATATTGACCTTTCAATGGTTAACCTATCAATGAATGAAGTTTCACCAAACGATATAGCCTACATCATCTATACGTCAGGTTCTACAGGAAAGCCCAAAGGAGTAGTAATATCTCACAAAGGGGCTGTAAATACGATTATTGATATCAATAACAGATTTAAGATAAAACCATCTGATAGTATCTTTGCTTTATCAGAATTAAGTTTTGACCTGTCTGTTTATGACATATTTGGTATGCTTGCTGTTGGTGGGACTATTGTAATGCCCGAATCCGGGATGGCAAAAGATCCCGAAAGCTGGCATAAACTCGTAATGGGATATAACGTGTCAATTTGGAATACAGTTCCGGCCTTAATGGAAATGTATGCTGAATATGTATCCAATATATCTGAATCAAACAACATCAGTATTAGACTTGCGCTTTTGAGTGGCGACTGGATTCCCTTGTCCATGCCCGATAAATTGAAAGTCCTTAACCCACAAATGGAGATCATAAGCTTGGGAGGTGCTACCGAAGCTTCTATTTGGTCTATTTATTATCCAATAAATCACGTTTCTAAAGAATGGAATAGTATTCCATATGGGAAACCACTTGCCAATCAAACAATCCTGATATTGGATGATTCATTAAACCCTTGTCCCATTTACGCAACGGGCAACATATACATAGGCGGTATTGGTGTTGCAAATGGTTACTACAAAGACAAAGAAAAAACCGAAAATGCTTTTGTTAGACTGGAAGGAAGTAATGAAGTTATATACAAGACCGGGGATCTTGGCCGGATGTTACCTGACGGGAATGTTGAATTTCTTGGAAGAGCAGATTCACAGGTAAAGATTGGTGGTTACAGGATTGAACTTGGAGAAATTGAATCGTGCATATCCGCAATTGAAGGCGTGAAAGCCTGTGCTGTTGTTTTAACCCAGCAAAAAAGAAAAATCAAAGCATCGGTACAACTTAATGAAGGGGCACAATTAACTACAAGTGAAATTCAGGAAAAATTAAGTCTTGTTCTTCCACACTACATGATGCCCCAGGAACTCTTTATTTTGTTGAAGTTGCCATTAACCCCAAACGGGAAAATAGACCGTAGGCGCCTATCCGAAGAGACAGATGTATGTGAGAGTGAAGAAAGGAAATTGTGCATTAATATGATGGAGAAAGATTCTGCCAAATATGATATTATGATTGAAGTCTTTGCTGAAATTTTGGGGATTGATAAGTCCATGATAGACATCAATCAGAACTTCTTCTCAATGGGGGGTGATTCCATATTGGGGGTAAAAATTATATCCAGGTTGAAACAGCACGGAATAACATTATCCCCCAGAATGATTTTCGAGCACCCAACGATTAAAGGACTTACGGAAGCATGTGTATTAAGCAATGAGGAAAAGGTCGCCGAAAGTGACATCATATATTTATCCGCATATCAACAAATGTTGATAGACTATTGTGGTGATGACGTTTTTGCTCAAAATCATATTGTCTTGCTGGAACTAAAAGAACAAATCGACCCTGACAGATTAGATCAAGGTGTATCAACGCTATGCCCTTTGTTCGACTTCTTAAAGGGGCAACTCTTAAAAGTAAAAGACACATGGGAGCTGCATGTTAACCTCAATTATAGTTTTGAGATTGATTTTGTAGATAATATTCCAGAAAACACATCATTTGAAGATTATGTAGAAACTATAGCAAGCGACTTTATTCGTGATTTTTATTCCGGTGCTACTCCATTGTTCAGGATTTGTTTATTGCAGCATACAAACAAAGATTATCTACTGGTTATATCCAATAAATTAGTGTTGGACTTACATTCGGTTGATTTACTGCTCAAACTCCTACTAAACAACATGTATTATGGTGTGGGCATTTCCAAAGAAATAAGTAAACGAATAGCTTCTTTAAGTGATATTGCCGGTCTTTACAAATCATGCAGCATATTGAGAGATAAACGAGCAATACTGGAGGCTCGGATACAAGAAGGGCCAGATTTACCTCTTTCTATAAAAATTGAAAATGAATATATGAAAGAGGTTGAAGGAGTTGCAATCATAAATCTATTAATAAGGGCTGCTGCTTCATGTCTAAATTTCATAAGCGAAGACCGGACATTTGTCAGATACACTATTCCGAGAGACTATGAGAACCTTTTGGAACATTCTTTAGAAGCCACTTGCGGCAATTTCCTCATGACATATATTGTTCCACTGCAACTCAGTGATCTATCTGTCAATTATAAGAAGATGAGGGATATAATAGTCGATAACTCTATCGATTTAAGTATGCAGACATCAACAGATGTTTCTGAAATTGTGCCCAACGTAGATATTGTGTTTTATGGTAATATAAGCAACGATGCGTCATATTATAGCATATTAGACCGGAAAAGTAGCCCTCTAAAATCTTGTTCTGAAGTTACTATTGAAGCTTTTATAGTGAATGATCAATTAGAAGTTTCAATTCTTGTAGAAAAAAGTTTAACAGCTTCGGATGAACTGCAAAAACAATTCAAGAATCACTTACTGAAAGAGATTAAGAACTTAGAAAAGATGCAAGCGAGAGATTCTCGTGAGTTTAAAGGCTTGGAGATTTCTAAGGAGAATTTTAATGAGTTAATTTCAAAATAAGTTCATATCATGAAAAAGACTGTAAATAGTAAAATCGAAGATATTCTTAATGTTACGTCTATGCAACATTGGTATTACAATATCTATAAGAATGCGAAGGACTCGAAAACCTTAATGATGGATTTGGAATTTGTGTTTTCTGGTACTGTCGATTTAAGCATATTGAAAAAATCTTGGAACTTGATTTTGAAAAAGTATCCCATGTTGAGAACTGCATTTTATGAAACAAAAACTCATGAAGTGTTTCAGGTAGTCTACAAGGATTATTATATTGAAATCGAGTCTGTTAATTGGAAAGGTGTAAATCCTCATAAACAGGAAAAGTTAACACAGAACTTGAGAAATGAACAAAATAAAAAGAGGATTGACCTACAAGCCCCACCGTTACTTAAACTTTACCTCATTCAGAAAACGTCTAATGAGTTTAGTCTTAGATGGTACTTCCCTGTTTTACTTATGGATGGGTGGAATGTCCCTATTATATTTAATGAATTAATATCGTTCTATTCAGCATATTCAAGAGGCAAAAATCCCGGTTTGGTTTTGGAGTCGTACTCAATGAAAGACTATATAGTCTATCAGCGGGACAGGGATAAAAGCGAGGATGAAATTTTTTGGAAAAATTATTTACTCCCATTAGAAAATGTAGCCCAACCTAAGAACAAAGATAGTCATCCATTGGATTATCAAAGAATAGATGTGGATTTATCAGCTGTGGAAGACAGAATCCGGGAAAGAGCTAAAAAGATAGGAGTTAGTCTGAACTGTATTTTTCAGTTAAGTTATATGTTGGCATTAGCCCGGTTGCAAAACAGGAAACAGGTGTTTAGCCGGACAACCGTAGCTGATAGACCAATGACGATAAAGGATATTCATAATCGGGTGGGCTTATACATCAACGAGATTCCGATAAAATTGACCGTAAAAGACCAGTCTTTTGAGGAAATGGCAAAATCCTTACAGAATGATCTCAATCAGGTATTTTCCCATGTTTCATGTTCTTTGGAAGAGATAAGTTCTTTTGTCGGGAATGAATCTCTTCTTGCAATAGATAATACGATTACTTTTGAGAATATGCCAATGGAAGAGATTGATTATTCATCATTGCCTTTTTCTCTTTCCAGCACCAACTTCGTTAATCACCCTTATGGTAAAGTCAACATTTTTATTTGGCCGAGTAAAAACATGAACATCAAGCTACTCTATGATGCCAAAACATATTCCAAAGAGGATATGATTGAATTAGGAAACCGTATGAAAGATATATTAATTAACTTCTAAAAATAGATGAAAATGAGAAATGTTAATGAAGAAAAGATGAAAAAAATATGGGGAAAATGGCTGTATATACCTAATCCCCAGCCTGTTGTGAAAAATAGAGTTTTCTGTTTACATTATGCGGCGGTGTCTGCCGAAGTATATCATAACTGGTGTTTCCTATTTGATGAAGGAACAGAAGTTTGTTGTGTTCAACTGCCCGGAAGATCCACTCGAAGCGATGAAAAGAGGATCACTGTTATGGAAGACTTGGTACCGCTTATTGCTGAAGTTATTCTTTCATATAATGATGCTCCTTATGTGATTTTTGGGCATTGCATGGGTGGCTTTATGGCTCATGAGGTAACGCGGTATATTATCCAGCAAAAAGGATTGTTGCCAAGTGCAATATTTGTTTCCGGAGAAAACCCTCCCCATTTTCCTTATAGAAGAGACCTACATACTTTGTCGGATGATGAACTTCTTCAGGCGTTAAGGGAGATTAATTTCACACCGGAAGATTTTTGTTTCACGGAAGAAACAGTATCGGAAATGTTACCAATTATAAAAGGTGATTTCCAGCTGGTTGATGACTGGTTTTTTAATCCCCAAAACTCGCAAATACCTATTCCCATATATGCTTATGGGGGTGATGAAGATGTGTTTGTGACTGAAGATAATATCAAGGCATGGAAAATATACACTACAAATGGTTTCAAACATCGTATCCTTCATGGAGATCACTTTTTCATTAAAAAAGAAGTTTCAAGAGACGAGATAATAAGTGATATAAAAGCCTTCTTAAAATCTCTGGAAAAATAAAATGAGAACTGTAAATCGCAATAAGTATATGCTGATTTGTTTGCCATACGCAGGTGGTTCTTCAACATTTTATAATAAATGGAAACAGTTCTTGCCTTCCAATATCGAGATGTGTGTATATGAGTTAGCTGGCAGGGGCACCAGATCTTCTGACTCTACAAATTATACTTGTATTGAAGATATTGCGGCAGACCTGTTTTCACAAATGGATGCAGATAATCTATTCAGCAAACCGTACTATCTGTTCGGACATAGTTTGGGCGCATTGATAACTATAAAGTTGTGCAACCTGATTCGGGAAAAAGGGAAGATACTACCGGCTCATCTTTTCGTATCTGGTGAAGGTGCTCCTATCCATACAAGAGAACAAAAAAAGCTTCATTTGCTAAATGACCAGGAATTTGTCTCTGAACTGAAAAAATTAGGCGGTATGACAGACGACTTTTTCAACTATCCGGAGTTACAAGAATATTATTTGCCTATTCTTAGGAATGATTTAAAGATAGCTGAAACAGCCGTTTTCAATGGTACTTTACCTTTCGATTTTAATATGAGTGTATTGGTCGGAAAAGAAGATACATGGACAGTTGATCAAATATACAAATGGAATAGTTATACGACCGGAATTTGTAGTTTCCATTTCTTCAATGGAGGGCATTTCTATTTAACCGATTGTGGTGAGGAAATTATTCATATCATAACGTCTTGTTTATGAGGGAAGAAGATATTTGGGTATTCTACACATATGTAGATAAAGTGATTTCCAATCTCGCAGAGATTCCTTTATCAGTGTTTGATCTGTGTAGGATAGAAAAGATGCGAAGGAAAGAAGATAGGGAAAGAAGTCTCGCCGGAAGACTTCTTTTACAGCATGCAATAATGAACCTGAATATCTCTAAAGATGCTATATGCACTATCGAATGGGATAAGTTTAAGAAGCCATTTATTAAGTCAATGTATCCATTTCAATTTAATATCTCGCATTCTGGACAATGTGTTGTTTGTGCGCTAACTTCCGGGAGAGTTGGAGTAGATATCGAAAAAATGGATTACAGGATAGATATAAATGATTTTGCAGATGTATTTTCTCAAAAAGAGCTTGATTTTATATATGCTGGTTCAACTCCATATCGACAGTTTTACAAACTATGGACATTAAAGGAATGTGTTCTTAAAGCACAGGGAACAGGTTTTCTAACCTCTCCTATCGAAGTTTTGACGCTGGAAAATCCTGTGAGAATAAGTGGAGACTGTTTTTATACCCATCATACATTTATGAATGATTATTCCCTCTCTGTTGCAGCTTCGATTCCGAGTAAGAACGTTTATTTAAGTAGAATAGAATTACCAGGTTAAAGAAAGTTTTATGAAAAAGAAAAAAGAAAGCCAAATATTACAGAATCAGAGAGATGGCATGTCTAATATCATTGTGGTTTTGCATCTTATATTCGGGACACTGCCTGTTTTGCTGGTTGTGTATATGGTGGATGCGTTCTTTAAGGGCGATGCCACCGTTCGTATGATTGTGTTTGTGGCATGTTTGATGTTCGCTTTTGCCCTGCTGAAAGGATTCTTTTACGGGGCTTCCATTTGGCGGGCGCATAAATCGGCCTACGAAGCCCTGACGAAACTGCGGATGAAAATCGTAGCCCATTTACAGAAATTGCCCCTCGGTTTCTTCCAGGAACGCAAGGTGGGTGATTTGACAAATATCATTCATCACGATGTAGAACAAATAGAACTCTACCTGGCTCACGGACGCCCTGAAATCCTTTCGGCGACATTTTTACCCTTTGTGCTTTGGATTATCGTTTTATGTATTGATTGGCGTTTGGGATTATCGTTGGTATCATTGCTTCCCGTTGCATTTATTCTGCAAAAGCTGTTCAACCGCATGTGGAAAAAGTCATTCCAACATTTTTCCGATAGCACCAAACAAATGTCCGAGGATTTATTGGAGTACGTGGCCACTATTCCTGTGATAAAGGCATTCAGCAATGAAGAAACACGCACCGGAAAAGTATTGCAGGGAATGCGGGATTATATCCATTGGGTAAAAAACAGCATGACAAGCATAGCGGTTCCCATGAGTATTATCTCAATGTTTTTAGAGGGTGGCGTGGTGGTAATGATTATCACCGGATTGGTGTTGATCGGCAGCGGCGACCTGTCCGTTGCCAGCTTCATACTTGCATTGATTCTGGGCGGCATCTTCGCATCCTGTTTTGTGAAACTATCGACCTTTCAGCATTTCGGTATTGTTTACAACCAGTCAGCCCAACGGGTACGTTCCATTACCAGCGTTCCGCCCAAAGAAAATGTGGATATGAAAATCAATCCTTCGGGCGATGATGTTCGCTTTGAAGATGTTTCGTTTACCTATCCAAGCAAAAGAGAAAAAGCACTCTGCGATGTCAATTTAGCGTTTCCAAAAGGCTGCCATGTTGCAGTGGTGGGAGAATCGGGTTCCGGGAAAACCACATTAGCAAGCCTGATGATGGCGTTCTGGCAACCTCAATGCGGCATTGTCCGTATCGGGAACGAACCAGTCAATAATTTATCCGAGAAAAACATTGCGGAACTGTTCTCAATGGTTCAGCAGGATGTTTTTCTTTTCAATATCAGCATCGAGGACAATATCAGGATAGGACAACCCACTGCCACCAGAGCCGAAGTAGAATCGGCCGCCCGCCGTGCAAGGATACACGATTTTATTATGAGTTTGCCTAATGGCTACGAAACACTGGCCGGGGAAGCCGGAGTGAAATTTTCGGGTGGGGAAAAGCAGCGCATATCCATTGCCCGGATGATTCTCAAAGATTCGCCCATTATCATTCTGGACGAGGCAACGGCCGCACTCGACGGTGAAAACGAACGGCTGATTCACGAAGCATTGGACGATTTACAGCAGGATAAAACGGTAATCACCATCGCCCACCGACTGAATACCATTCGTGAAATGGACAGCATTGTCGTCATGGATAAAGGCAAAGTCATTGCTAACGGCAATCACGACCAACTGATGCGGCAATGCGATATGTATAAGGAAATGATAGAAAAACAGACCATTGTAAACCAATGGCAATTAAATTAAAGGAGGCGCGATATGATACGAAATATCTTTAATGAAATGACATCACGTGGCATATACCGTTTAATCGCCTCAATCGTGTGTTTTGTCCTCTATGCTTTGTGTGGAACAGCAATTATGCTGGTAGTCCTCTACGCGATAGATAATATTGTCGCGGGGCAAGCGGTACGCATTCCTGTATTGGCTTGGATTCTTATCGGATTATTGGTATTTAAGACTATTGCCAACTCTGTTGCCGATATGTCGAAGCATTACGCGGGATTCGACTTGGTAGAACAGATACGCCAGAAAATAATCCTGAAACTCAAATCCTTTTCGTTGGGATTTTATTCCAATGAACGCCTGGGCGAGATTAACACCATTATCCATAAAGATGTAGATAATATGGAAATGGTAGTCGGCCACCTATGGACACGGATGTCCGCCGACTTCATTGTGGCGTTGATACTCGGCATCGGCTTGTTTTGTATTGATTGGCGCATGGGTCTTGTGATGATTGCTGTACTTCCGTTGGCATTGTTCGGGTTGTTCAGAGGAATCCGAAAAGGGGTTAATGAACAGGAAAAAAATCAGGATGACTTGGCGAACATGGTAAGCCTGTTTGTGGAATATGTGAAAGGTATTCCTGTGTTGAAGATCTTTGGTGGGAAAGGTTTGTTCCGTAATCGCTTGGACAATGCCGTCGAGCATTTCGGCGATAGCAGCAAATCGACCTCACGACTGGCGGCTGTCAATATGGGAAAATACACTTTCTGGCTTGAAATCGCTTTTGCCCTGATGGCAACCGCCGGGGCTTTCTGGGTTTATAAAGGAAGCCTTAGTCTGTTTACCTACTTAATGTTTGTCGTAGTTTCCAAAGAGTTCTACAAGCCGTTTGCAAGTATGGAAGCGCACTGGATGAACTACATTAAGGTAAAGGACAGTTACAGCCGGATAGCACGTTTACTGAATACGCCGGTTGTCAAAGAGCCTGCACAACCAAAGACAGTTGAAAAGTTTGATATTGCTTTTGATGCTGTGGAATTCCACTATGAAACGGAAGGCTTTGAGATAAAGGATTTATCATTTACCGTTCCTGAAAAAACGGTTACCGCCCTTGTCGGTTCTTCCGGTTCTGGCAAAACGACCATTACCAGCCTGCTGTTACGATTCTGGGAACCGCAATCTGGGGCGATCCGCATCGGCGGAGTCGATATACGGGATATGAGCTACGATTACCTGTTGGGCAATATCAGTATCGTGATGCAGAATGTAATCCTGTTTTCTGACACCATTTACAACAATATCAAAGTCGGAAATAAAAACGCCAGCCGTGAGGAAGTGGAAGAAGCAGCAAAGAAAGCGATGATACACGATTTCATTATGCAGTTGCCCGATGGCTATGATACGAAAATCGGGGAAAATGGAATGGGTTTATCCGGTGGGCAGAAACAACGCCTATCAATAGCCCGTGCGTTCCTGAAAAACGCCCCGATTGTCATACTGGATGAGATAACCAGCAATGTAGATCCGATCAATGAATACAAGATACAGAAAGCCATGTCAGCCCTGATAAAAGACCGGACGGTGCTGGTAATCGCTCATCATCTGCACACGATCCGCAATGCAGACCAGATTGTAGTCCTGAATAAAGGGATTTTGATAGAAGCCGGAAAGCATCAGGATTTATTGCTGAGAAACGGGATGTATTCGGATATGGTGCAGGAACAATCGAGGGCTTTCTGATCAATCATCACACGCGTTATCAGATAGATTGGTTCTTATTGCCTTGTAATAAGAGCAAACGAATACGTTTTACGGGCAGAATATTGCGTTTTGCGGGCAAAGCTTCTTTTTCGTTAGCTGTAACTTTGCATAAACAAAAACAAGCCCACGAAGCAATCCATTGAAAATTTGAGCATTAATATAATATAGCTTATAGTAGAATATAAAATGAAACAAATAATCTTACTTTTATTAATCGGTCTTTTTTTTAATTCTTGCGATAAAAACAAAGATGAGATAACATACGATTATTCCTTCGAGTTGCAAGGAGATAAGGATTCTGATTTTGCAGAACAAGGCGAGTTAAGAACATTCACATTGACGGTTTTTCGGGAAACTCAAATCAATGGGGCCTTTTCTGGGCAGAAGGAAAAAGTAAAAGCATCTGCCATTACAGAGATCAAGCTTGAAGGAGAACAGTTCACCATTTCAAATATCACAAAAGACAACTTTATCTGCTCTTTTGAATTACGTGCCAGTGAAAATGAAGAGGACACCATTCGGAAAGGTAGAATTATGTTCTCCATTGCAGATGGAAAAGAAATTACTTATAAAACCTATTCATTTCAACAGAAAGCATCCCAAATAGAATATCAGTATATTATTTCAACAGAGATGTCGCAGCCATTTTATATACCTGTAGAAGGAGGTAAATTTGAAGTATCCTTCATGTGTAACCGACTGAAATCTGTTAATGGAGAACTGGCAGATACTACACCAAGTGCTTTAAAGAGTTTAAGATACAATATCTGCCGTGCTAATTCAGCCTTGGTTCATTCTGTGCATATAGAAAAAGATGGTGAATCTACGGGTAAATATAAATTCGTAATAGAGTCTTCAGGCAAATACAATTTAACTAATTGGAGTGCAAAGAACGAGTCTACAGTTTTCATCGAAATAAAAGATGGGGAAGAAATTATATTCCACTGTGACATTATTCAACCTCAAACAGAAGGAGAAGACTTCTCTGTACCATTAGTCTCTTCTGCGGCAATAGGCACATTTGAAATATAAATCATAATCACTCTGGGGAAAAGATATTAACTGTTCTTGAAATAAGGAGATGAGAGTTCCAGTCGGACAAGAGTAGTCAAAATACCAAGAAATAGGGATTGTGTAACAGGGTAATTAGCCGTTACTTTGCATTTTAAAAAGGAACATCGTTCTTTATTCATATGAGGATTCTGAAAGACGATAAATATAACTCCATTCTGCATCATGCCCGGCGTGAGTTCTTCCGGTGCGGGTTTAAGGATGTCTCCATGCGCACCATAGCAAAGGAATCATGCGTAGGGCTAAGCAATATCTACAACTATTTCAAGAATAAGGATGAAATATTTACAGCCGTTGTAAAACCGGCCAAAGATGCGCTCTTCAGGTTCATTACCGAACAGCATACGGAAAAGCACCTTGATTTTAATAACCTATCGGCATTCGGACACGGGGAAGAAGCGATTGATTCTTATATAAACATCATTTGTACTTACAAAGAAGAATTCCGTTTGATGCTTTACCATTCGCAGGGTTCCTCTATGGGTAACTTCCGCGATGCCCTGACCGACCACATTACACAAGTCAGCCACAATTACCGGAAACTGGAAAAGAAATATTTCCCTGATTCCAATAATGTTTCCCGGTTCTTCATTCACGCAATGGCTTCGTGGTTGGTGAGTATCCTGGGCGAAATTGTTACCCACGACTTGAACAAGCGGAAAATACGGGAGTTCTTCCGGGAATATCTACTATTTAATTTTGCCGGGTGGTGTGAATTGACAGGAATTAAGAAGGAGGCTGGATAAGCCTCCTTCTTTTTTTGAACAAAATCGAACATTGTTCGCTATTGGGCAGGATGAACATAAAATGAGAATTAGATTAAAAACAGATAAAGTATGAGTAGTAAAACTTACAAAAAACCGAAGCAAGGCTTTTCCCGACTGTTGGAAATAGCCGGAACAAAAAGATGGTGGCTTATCGGGTCGGTCGTGCTGGCCGTCGCTTCAACGCTGGCGCAATTCGTACCTTATGTCGCCATACTGAACATTTTGAATGAACTGGCAGCCCATGCCGCCCACCCCGAAAACGTTTCGCAGGAATTGGTAAAACATTGGGGAATCATCTGCCTCGTAGCCTTTGGCTGTTATGGCGTGCTACTTTTCGTGTCGTTGATGTGTTCACATATTGCCGCTTTCAACATTCTGTATGAACTGCGTGTGGCGATAACCCGCAAAATGGCAAAACTTCCATTGGGTTTTTTCACCAAACGCACCACGGGCGATTTGAAGAAAATCATCGGCGAAGATGTGGAACGGGTCGAATTGTTCGTTGCCCACCATATCCCCGATTTAACCAGCGCTATTGTTTTTCCGCTGTTGATCATTGGCTGGCTTTTTACCATTGACTGGCGACTGGCACTTATCGTACTTGCCGTCATGTTGATTGCCTTTTTCTTCCAGTTCTCTACCACCTGGTCAAAGAAAGCCACCGAAGATACGAAAGGCTATATGTCGATTATGGGAAAACTGAATGCTTCGATTATCGAATACGTGCGTGGTATGCAGGTCGTGAAGATTTTTAACCGCTCGTCCATCGCGCTGGAAAACCTGAAGAAACAGATTTTTGGGTTCCGCGATTTTTCCAATACCATTACCTCCACTTATGCCGTTACTTATCTCGGCTTTTACAATATGCTCTCGGCAGCATTGCTGTTTATTATTCCGGCAGCTATTTACTTTCTGTTGAAAGCCCCGTCTTATACCGGCTACATATCCACGGTATTGATATTCCTTGTATTGGGTGGCGGTATCTTTTTCCCTATGCTCAAATTGATGTGGATGACCAATATGTTGCGCCAAAACAGTATCGGCGTGGATTTGATGGACGGGATTCTGAAAAAAGAAGAAATCACTGATCCGATACAACCGCAAACACCTCGCGATGCTTCTATTGAGTTTGTAAATGTATCGTTTGCGTATGATAAAACAGAAGTCCTGAACAATGTATCGTTTACAGCCCGACCCGGTACAGTAACCGCATTGGTAGGTGTTTCGGGTGCGGGAAAATCGACCATCGCCATGCTGGCTGCCCGTTTCTGGGATATTGAAGACGGCGAAATCCGCATCGGCGGTAGCCATATCAAGCAAATCCGCACGGAAGACCTGATGAATACCGTGTCGTTCGTGTTTCAGGATAACATACTGTTTTTCGATACCATTGAAGAAAATATCCGTATGGGAAACAAAACGGCAACAAAAGAAGATGTAATAAATACCGCTAAAGCCGCCCAGTGCCACGACTTTATCATGCAACTGGAAAAGGGATATGATGCGTTGGTCGGTGAGGGCGGCACATACCTTTCAGGCGGCGAAGCCCAACGGATAGCGTTAGCGCGTGCCATATTGAAAGATGCACCGATTGTACTGCTCGACGAAGCGACCGCTTATGCTGACCCCGAAAATGAAGGGAAGATACTGGCTTCGTTTTCCCAACTGATTAAAGGCAAAACGGTAATGGTGATTGCTCACCGCTTGTCCACCATCCGCAATGCCGACCAGATATTGGTCATTGATAAAGGAACCGTCGCCGAACAGGGCAAACATGATGAACTGGTAGCCCTCGGCGGATTATATAAGAACATGTGGGATATTTATTCCCGCTCACGTGAGTGGAAACTTAACCGATAAATACGAATCAATATGAATATTATAAAACTAATGAATGCCGCTACACAGGGAAAACCGCAGCGGTTATATCCAATGATAGGTTGGACTTTATTGGAATATACTTTCCGCGCCGCGCCTTACTGTGTCATGCTGGGAGTGGTATGGGAAGTTTTCAAACCGCTGCAATATCCGGGAACGGAATTGAATGTGAAACTGATTGGCGTTTACTGCGCCGCCCTGTTGGTGTGCCTGTTGCTATTGGTGTTTTTCAACTATAAATCCTATATGGCATCCTATCGGGAAGGTTATAACATTTGTGCCGACGGACGGATCAGCGTAGCGGAACACCTGCGCAAACTGTCTATGGGATTCTATAATACTAAAGACCCCGGTACGATTGGTTCCTACATTGTAAGTGACTTCGACAATGTGGAATTGTTGGTGACGCACCAGCTTCCGCAAATCATCGGCGGCCTTATCGGCCCATTGGCTATGGTTATCAGTTTGGCATTCTTCAACTGGCAACTGGCGTTGATTGCCGCCCTGGTTATCCCGTTGGCTTGGCCGATGGTGTGGATTACCCGCAAACTGATAGCCTATTCGGGAAAGAAACAGCAAAAGTCGAAGACCGATGCGGCTTCGCGTGTCATTGAGTACATTCAGGGCATCCGGTTGATCAAAGCCTTCAATCTGGGCGGGACAAAATTTGAACGCCTGGAAAAGTCATTTCGTAAACTAAAACAGGATTCCATTCGTTTGGAAGCTGGTTCCGGCCCCACGTTGGTTTTGGCGACCTTTGTACTGAATGCCAGTATTCCACTGATTATTCTGGTAGGATTCTATTTCTTCACACATGGGGAAATGAGTTTACCTGTGTATATTCTCTTTCTTTTACTTGGAACCAAGATGTGTGAACCGCTGATGCAGGCGCTCATGTTTTTGGGACTGGCAACCTACATGGGATTAAGCGTGGAACGTATCGAAGCGTTGCGCAAAACACCCATCATGTCCGACGGTTCCGATACCGGAAAGATTACCAACTTTGATATCGAGTTTAAAGATGTGGATTTTTCGTACAATAATGTGCCTGTCGTCAAACAACTGAACCTGAAGATCCCTTCCCACAAGCTGACCGCTTTGGTCGGCCCTTCGGGTTCTGGAAAAACAACGCTCACGCGGTTGATTGCCCGTTTCTGGGATGTGGATAAAGGTGAAATCCGGTTGAACGGAAAAAATATCAAAGATTATCCGGTTGATAACCTGCTGTCGTGCATTTCCATCGTGTTTCAGGATGTGTATCTGTTTAACGATACTATTTACAACAATATTAAAATCGGCAATGCAAATGCAACTGAGGAACAAATATTGGCGGCAGCCGAAAAAGCACAGGTGATGAACTTCGCGTGGGAACTGCCCGGCGGCTTGCAGGCAATGGTCGGTGAAGGTGGTTGTACGCTTTCGGGTGGCGAAAAGCAACGGATATCTATTGCCCGCGCCCTATTGAAAGACGCGCCAATAGTCCTGCTCGACGAAGCCACTGCTTCGCTCGATCCCGAAAACGAACTGCACATACAGGAAGCCATCAACGAACTGGTGAAAAGTAAAACAGTAATTGTCATCGCCCACCGACTGAACACGATTGTGCATGCCGATAATATCGTGGTATTGGATGACGGCAAATTATCCGAGCAAGGCGCACACCAGCAACTATTGGCTAATAACGGCCTGTACAAGCACATGTGGGACGAACAGCAACGGATGAAAGGTTGGAAATTTTAAAAAAGAAATAATATGAAAGTAAATCTGTCGGGAGTTCCCGAAACATTATTTATTACGCTGCGGATTCGGGCAATCGAAGCAAAACGCCCCGATGCGGCAGTCAAAGACCCCTATGCAGTACAAATACTGGAACAAATAGAGTTCGATGAATCGTCCAAGAACAAAGTATCGGAAGCCTCGCAAACAGGGACAATAGTCCGTACTATCATCTTAGATGAAATCATCAACGATTTTTTGCATCGGCATCCGCAAGGAATTGTCGTTAATCTGGGTTGCGGCCTGGATGCCCGCTGCAAGCGGCTCTCCCTGAACGGTGCTCAGTGGTTCGACATTGATGTAGAAGAATCTATTGAGGTGCGTAAAAAGTTTTTTAAAGAAACGCCTTCCTGCAAAATGATAGCCAAGTCCATGTTCGATTATTCGTGGATGAATGATGTTCCCAAAGACAGGCCAACGCTGTTTATTTCGGAGGGCGTAATGATGTATTTCGAAGAAAAGAATATTAAGATGCTGTTTTGTGAGATTGCCGAACGGTTCAAATCCGCTGAAATGGCTTTTGATACAATAAGCCAATTGGCAGTTAAGAATCACAAACGGCATCCTGATGTGAAGAAATACAACGCCCCTTTCAAATGGGGTATCAACGACAGCAAAGAGATTGAAAGCTGGCACACGGGTATTGGGATAATCAAAGAATACTATTACGCCGATTACCTGAAAAACCGCTGGCCGCTACCGATGAAAATAGTGATGAAATTGTATCCTCCTTTTATGAAATCATTTAGGATTATTCATCTCAGGTTACACTAAAATAATGGATCAGCAAACAATACTTTTAGCTTTTTCTTTGACATTGGTTGCCGGACTTTCGACCGGAATCGGAAGCCTGATTGCACTCATTGCCAAACGCACCAATACAAAATTCCTGTGTTTCTCTCTGGGATTATCAGCAGGGGTGATGATTTATGTGTCATTCATGGAAATGATGCCTACTGCCAAAGCCGAATTGATTACCGCTTTCGGGGATAAAATGGGAATGTTCTACCTGTTGATTGCTTTTTTCGGCGGGATAGCCCTGATTGCCTTAATTGATTTTCTTGTACCGGAATCTGGTAACCCGCATGAAATACATGGTGTGGAAGAAATGAATAAACGGGATGCCCTGCATCGGGCGGGTCTGGTGGTTGCCTTTTCTTTGGCATTGCACAATTTTCCGGAAGGGATCGCCACGTTTACTTCCGCATTGGAAGGCTTGGATATTGCTATCCCTATTACGGTAGCCATTGCCATCCACAATATACCGGAAGGGATTGCCGTTTCCGTACCTATCTATCATGCCACCGGCAATAGGAAAAAGGCTTTCTGGTATTCTTTCCTGTCGGGATTGGCCGAACCTGTCGGTGCAGGCATCGCATTTCTGTTCCTGATGCCTTATTGGACAACAACGGTCAATGGGATTATTCTGGCCGCAGTTTCAGGCATTATGGTATTTATTTCACTGGACGAATTATTACCGTCCGCCGAAAAATACGGCAAACACCATATTTCCATTTCCGGTGTGGTGGCAGGGATGGCGATAATGGGAGTGAGTTTACTACTGCTTTGAAAAAACGGTGTCATTTCCGTTGATTCAATCATCAAACATCTTGCTACCGGTTAATGTCCATACCGGGCTTCCTCTTTTTACGGACAGCACCTTGTTTGCGGGTAGCTTTCTGTTGCGGGTCAGCTTCGGAAACCTTGTGCGGATCTGCTGCGGTATTTCGTCCGGCTGCGTACCGCTCATTCAGGGCATTGGCTGAATATTCCTTACCCAAGCGGGAGCCATTCAATACGCAACGGTTTTCATGGTCGATAAAAGTTACTCCAACAATACGCCCGGTATCATTACGGCGCAGGTGGAGATCAATGTGGAGGGCTTTCAGGCGTTCCCTCAGTACGTTTTCGGTGGGTGCCTCCACAAACGCTTCGGCAACGCGGTGGCGGGTATGCTCCCGATGGTTATCCTTTTCTATCTTTTCGCCTGAGCGTTCCATGTGTTTCTCCAACGCTTCATACCCATAATTCTTTCCAAACAGCGACGATTTAAGCGGCGTAACTTCCGCTTTTTCTTTGTTATCCTCCAATGCCATGTAGAGCAACCCCCGGTACGGCTGGCCGTCGCGTTCTCCCTTCACTTCCTCTATACTTATATTATATAAGGAGAGCAGGGCCCGGAACTCGCCCAACGTCTGAAACCGGTACATCGAAAGTACAGGTTTAATAACCGCCGCAATCTGTTTTTTCAGGTCGCCTTTGGTGTGATCCACCGCTTTGAGCTGCCACAGTTCGGAGCGCTTCTGCCCTTTGGCCGGATGTAGCCCATATTCTTTCTCCAGTTGCTCGGTTATTGCCACGCTTCGCTCGTTGCGCTTGCTGTCTTTGATTTTCTTACCGTCTCGCCCCACCTGCACCGAAACGATATGGATATGTTCCCGCTCGATGTCGGAATGTTTAAAAACGATATAGGGCTGTTCTCCCCAACCCATACGCTCCATATATTGCCCGGCGATTTCGGAAAGTTGCTCGTCCGAGAGCGTGTCTTTTGGGTCGGGATTGAGGGAGATATGGATAACCGGTTTTTCGGTGCGGAAATGGTCGGGCATCCAGCGCAGTATATCTTCTGCCGTTTCGGCCACGCTGAAATTACCGTCTGTCGGCTCCCGCAGAATATGGGTTGCCAGTACCGTTCCCACACCCTTTTCCACCTTCTCCTGATTGTAAAAAAGGGCGCCGTACAGGTTGCTCCCGGTTGTAATATTGGCTACCATCGTTGCTTAAATTCTTCGGAAAGCGCAATGACCTGCCCTCCGATTGCCGCCAGTTCTGCTGTTATCTTTTCCAATTTGTAGAGCAGGGCCAGCGCTTTCTTCTGTGAAAAATGGGTGTGTAATTCCTTCACGACCTGGTTGTAATTTGTCCCCACCGCGCGGAATTGGGAGTGGAATTGCGAGAGCTTTGCCACATACCGGAGGGTTCCTTCGTCGGTTTTTATCACCCGGAACCTCTCGCCGAATACCCGCGCTTTGATAAAAGTCGCCTTTACCTGTACGCCTGATTCTTCCAACAAAGAAAGAAAACGGGCGTATTCTTCATCCGTAAACCGCACCATCACACAGTTGGATGCGGTATCTGTTTTGGTGGGCCTGCCACCTCTGCCCCGTTTGCGGGGTACATTATTCTTTTCCATATCGGATATTTTAAAAAGGATGGCAATTAAGCCCTCCGGTTACAAAATTTCCGATCCCTTACCGGCGTAGCCGCCCATTCAAAAGCAACGACTTCGGAGGCGCTTTCCCCCCTTGCGGGCAAGCTGTTTTCGGTTACTAAATTTATTTAGGGTAACTGAAAACACAGCTTGCTCTTTGCCACTTTGCAAAGAAATCTGTCCGGCGACGGACAGAGCTTTTTAATAGCTGGCCGTCATCTGCCAGGCGAGCTACCTTTTACCCTTCGGGATCGTCACGCTGCAAAGTTACCGACCCTTTCAATCAGTTGTATGGCAGGAGATTGTGCCTGCCTTATCCAGTTGGCTGCCACTCTGTGCCATAGCCCGAAAACAGCATACAAGAACTGCTAAATAGAGGTTTATTTGCAGTCGGATTTGAAAATATGACCGACGATGTGTATGACTGAAAATATGACCAAACAGCTGTCCGGCGGAGCAACCGACCGACCGATTGAATGGCTTTCAGACCGGCTGCTTGTAAGATTGTCCGGTTATCCGGCCAGCCGGATGATTCATGGAATGATTGACCGCATGGACAGCCGCAAGGCCGGCTGTTCAAACATTCAACTATTCAAATGTTCAAACGGTCAGCCAGTCAATCATTTTACCAGCCGGTTGAATAGCCCTATGTATGGCTATCCGGCCGGTTGTCCGGTCTGTCAAGTGAATAATCAACCGCATGTATAACTGATTAAATGATTAAACAATGGAAAAGAAAAATTTGTGCATTGCTTTCTCCACCCAAAAAGGAGGGGCAGGAAAAACAACCCTGACGGTGCTGGTGGCTTCGTACCTGCACTATGTGAAAGGCTACGATGTGGCGGTAGTTGATTGCGACTATCCGCAATACAGTATTGCCGAGATGCGTGAGCGCGACCTGAGAATGGCAACCGACGACGATTATTACAAGTCGATGGCTTATGAACAATTTACCCGCCTGGGCAAAAAAATGTACCCTGTAATCAAGAGCCTTCCCGAGAAGGCTTCGGAAACGGCCAAAGCCCTGTTGCAGAAAGGTAAATACGATATTATCTTCTTCGACTTGCCCGGAACGGTCAATAAGGAAGGGGTTATTTACACCCTTTCGCTTATGGATTATATCTTCTCACCTATCAGTGCCGACCGGGTGGTTCTGGAAAGTACCCTGCGTTTTGCCCACCGGCTGAATAAGGCTATCGTACTGACCGGGAAATCGAAGATTAAAGGCTTGCACCTGATCTGGAACATGGTCGATGGCCGGGAGAAAACGGAATTGTATGGTGTCTACGAGCAAATTATAGCGGAACTCCACCTTTCAGTGCTGAAAACATTCCTACCTGACAGCAAACGCTTCCGCCGGGAACTTCCCGTATCCCATAAGGCCCTGTTCCGTTCAACGATTTTTCCTGCGGATAAGGTGTTGCTTAAAGGGAGCAATATAGAAACGCTGGTGGAAGAAATTCTGGAAATCATCAACTCCTAATCCTATGGCAAAAACAATCAAAAAAGAGGATATAAACGAAAAAGAGATTATAGCCTCCTTCTTACAGGAAGAACCTACGGATCACGCCTCCCTTGTGAGTGAAACGCAGGAAAGCATCGAAAATGCACCTGTTTCCCAGGCAGACCCTCCCAAAGAGGAAAGCCGCCGGCGAAAGGGCAAAGAGCAGGATTACGAAACGCTTTTTATCAAGGCATCCGCCATTACGGCCCGCACGGGAAAGATGGTCTATATCCGAAAGGATTTTCACGATTCGATTAAAGCACTATGCAGTGTGATGGAAAGTGAGGGCATAACCCTCTCCGGCTACATTGACAATGTGCTGGCAAACCATCTCAACCTGTATGGGAATGAGATGACCCGCTTGTATAACGAGAAACACAAAGGTATCAATATCAATAAAAATCAGGAATAATGAAAAAGAACAACAGACTGGAACCGGAAGACAGCATTTGCGAAATGGCTTCCTACGAACAACAGTATTTGAAACCCATTGAGATAGACCGCCGCCAGTGCGTGTATATCAGTAAACGCAATCACGGGATATTGACCTCCCTGATTCGCTCTATCAACCAGAAAGGACTTACGGTGGGTGGTTACATCGACAATGTAATCACCGAACACCTGGAGAAACACAAGGCGGAGATCAATCACCTCTACCGCCGCGAACGCAACGATTTATTATAAACCACTAAAAATTCTTTTGTTATGTCAGACAATTTGATTATGCTGAGCATCGTGCTGGTGGTACTGGCTGGAATAGCCATACCATTTATCCGCAAGGCTATAAGCCACCGGAAAGCCATCGGGGCAGGCACCCCCGAAAAAGAAATCGAAATCAGGGTACAACCGGCGGACAATATTTACTTCCTGCGGTATATCCTGACCTACAAGGCTCCATTCAAAAGTTCCAAAACCGTGCGCATACGCCCGGAATATGTCGATGCGATCCGAAAAGCCTGCCGCATTATCAAGGGCGGCAAAACGACTGTCACCGCCTATGTGGACAAGGTGCTGGAGGCGCATTTTACGGAACATGCGGACGCTATCGACCGCCTTTACAGGGAAAAACGCGGTGAATCCGATAAATCCGGTGAGTAATGGGTGCCATCTCACAAACCCATGTGCTTATCGTGCTGTCCGCCGTGGCGATAGTTTATGCCCTGTGGATGATGTATTTCACCATGCGGGAAAGCCGCCGGATGAATAAGCCGGGCCATAAGGATAACGGTGATACCTTATCCGGTGAAAAAAGAAAGAAGGGGGACATTGTCGGCAAGAGCCGTTTTGTCCTCCCTTCGGGGCGCTCCCGGCCAGAAGCTGCCGTATCTCCTGAAAATGAACGAGATACAGAAAAAGAGAATATCTTTGCCCCTGCAAATGTACCCGAACACCCCCGGCAGATAGCGCCGGAGGAATTGGACGAGGTTTTCGGCCAGGTACCGGAAGGCGAAACAAATGAGCCTTTGGACATAAACTTCCCGCTTTATGAATCATTCCCGGAAGAAGATGCGGAAGATGTGGAAGAACCGGAATTTGACGACGACGAGGACGAAAACGAAGATTACCCTTTCGAGGGTAAGACCTACGCCCAGGGTGTTAGTTACGATCAATTAGGCGATGCCTACCGCCATGTGGTACACAATCCTACACTTACGGATCAGCAGCAGGAGGAAACCGGACGCATACTCCTGAACCTGAAAGGAACCGATATGTTTGAGTATATCGTTTCAGGCCCACCCGAACGGGAAGATAAGGTAACGTCCCTTATGCACACCTATTTGTCGGCATTCAATAAGCGGATGGCCGCCGAATCAGCGGAAAGCCCATCTCCGCAGGGTGATTTCCCGCCGGGTTTTGATGTCCGGGATTTTGTGTAACAATCAAAAAAAGAATCCAAATGAAAAAGTACGATTACGGATAGCTTCGGTTGCTATCCACAGACCACTAAAAATTCAAAGTTAAAACAAGTTTC
This sequence comes from Parabacteroides caeci, assembly GCF_023656795.1. Classification (NCBI taxonomy): domain Bacteria; kingdom Pseudomonadati; phylum Bacteroidota; class Bacteroidia; order Bacteroidales; family Tannerellaceae; genus Parabacteroides; species Parabacteroides caeci. The sequence goes on along the minus strand of NZ_JAMOKT010000019.1, from coordinate 9,354 downwards.
ACCGGTGCGGGGCCTATCCAACCCCGCACCATCTTAAAAAATATCCAATTATGACAAAGAAGAAAATTGAATTTCATTCTTCCTTTTTTACGCTCGGCAAAAAGTGCAAGCACTCTCTGCCCTCGCTCAACAAAAAGGTTCTTATGTCGGCGGCATTTGTCTTTGCCGCTGTTTCCTCCGCATTTGCCCAGGGCAACGGACTGGCGGGCATAAACGATGCTACCAACATGGTCACGTCGTATTTCGATCCCGGAACGAAGTTGATATACGCCATCGGAGCCGTGGTCGGCTTGATCGGCGGGGTCAAGGTCTATAACAAGTTCAGCTCAGGCGACCCAGACACCTCAAAAACGGCTGCCAGCTGGTTCGGGGCCTGTATTTTCCTGATTGTGGCTGCTACGATCCTGCGCTCTTTCTTCCTTTAATATATCGCTCCAAAATAAGCAATAGTATGGAGTACACTATTAATAAAGGAATAGGCAAGAGCGTAGAATTTAAGGGGTTGTCGTCGCAATATCTGTTTGTCTTTGCGGGCGGCCTACTGGCGGTGTTCGTGCTGTTCGTCATCCTTTACATGATTGGTATCGACCAATGGGTATGTATCGGTTTCGGCGTGATTGCGGCTTCGATGCTGGTATGGCTGACATTCCACCTCAATGCGAAATACGGGCAGCACGGACTGATGAAGCTGGGCGCCAGGCGCCAGCATCCGCGCTACCTGATTAACCGCAAAATCGCCTGCCGCTTATTCCTCCATAAAAAGAAGAAAGCGTTATGAGGAATATAATGAAAGCTACTACGGTAGAGAGCAAGTTCCCTCTGCTGGCTGTCGAGGCGGGTTGCATCATCAGTAAGGATGCCGATATAACGGTGGCCTACCGGGTGGAACTACCGGAGCTGTTTACTGTAACCAGCGCGGAATATGAAGCCATACACGCCGCCTGGGTAAAAGCGGTCAAGGTGCTGCCTGATTACAGCATTGTGCATAAGGCCGACTGGTTTATTAGCGAAAAATACCGGCCGCAGACAGGCGACGGGGATATGAGTTTCCTTTCCCGCAGTTACGAACGGCACTTCAATGAGCGGCCTTTCCTGAATCATTCCTGCTATCTGTTCCTTACCAAAACGACAAAGGAACGGATGCGGATGCAGAGTAACTTTTCAACGCTCTGCCGGGGCAATATTATCCCCAAAGAGGTCAATAAGGACACCGCAACTAAATTTCTGGAAGCGACCGGTCAGTTTGAGCGGATTATCAACGATTCGGGGTTTATTACCATCACTTGCCTGACGGACGATGAAATCACCGGAACACCGGATAACGCCGGACTGATAGAGAAATACTTTGCCCTCTCGATGGAGGATACGACATCGCTGGAGGATATGGAACTGGGAGCTGACGGTCTTCGGATCGGTGATAAGCGGGTATGCTTGCATACTCTCTCCGATGTGGAAGATCTGCCGGGACGGGTGGGAACCAATATACGTTACGAAAAACTGTCCACAGATCGCAGCGACTGCCTTTTGTCTTTCGCTTCGCCTGTGGGGTTGCTTCTCTCCTGTGACCATGTGTATAACCAGTATTTGTTTTTGGACGACAGTGCTGAAAACCTGCGCCGCTTTGAGAAACAGGCGCGTAATATGCAATCATTGTCGCGTTATTCCCGTGGAAATCAAATAAATAAGGAGTGGGTAGACCAGTATCTGAACGAGGCTCATTCCTTTGGTTTGACCTCCATCCGGGCGCACTTTAACGTGATGGCCTGGGCGGAAGATGCCGAAACATTGCAGCATATCCGCAACGATGTGGGCAGTCAGCTGGCACTTATGGAATGCCGGCCCCGGCATAACACGGTAGATGCGGCAACACTCTATTGGGCGGGTATGCCCGGCAATGCAGGAGATTTTCCGGCCGAGGAATCGTTTTATACGTTCATCGAGCCGGCCTTGTGTTTCTTTACCGAAGAAACCAACTATAAATCCTCCCCATCGCCTTTCGGGATCAAGATGTGCGACCGCGTCAGCGGAAAGCCCCTCCACCTGGATATATCCGACCTGCCGATGAAGAGGGGAACAATAACCAACAGGAATAAATTCGTGTTAGGGCCTTCAGGGAGCGGTAAGTCTTTCTTTATGAACCACTTAGTAAGACAATACTACGAACAGGGCACCCATGTGGTTTTGGTCGATACGGGTAACAGCTATCAGGGCCTGTGCGGTCTTATCAACCGCAAAACCAAAGGGCAGGACGGAATATACTACACCTATACGGAAGACAGCCCGATCAGTTTTAATCCATTTTTCACGGACGATTATGTATTCGATGTAGAAAAGAAAGACAGCATCAAAACCCTGCTGTTGACCCTCTGGAAAGGTGAGGAAGATAAGGTTTCCAAAACCGAATCCGGGGAATTGGGCAGTGCGGTAAACGCTTATATTGACCTGATCCGCAGCGACCGGACGATCCGCCCGTGCTTCGATACGTTCTATGAGTTTCTGAAGGACGATTACCGACGGGAACTGGAACAGCGGGAGATAAAGGTGGGTAAAGAGGATTTCAATATCGACAATATCCTGATTACCCTGCGCCAATATTACAAAGGCGGCCGTTTCGATTTCCTGCTGAACTCCGAAGAAAACATAGACCTGCTGGGTAAACGGTTTATCGTTTTCGAGGTGGATTCCATCAAGGATAACAAAGAATTGTTCCCGGTGGTGACCATCATTATCATGGAATCGTTCGTGAACAAGATGCGCCGACTGAAAGGAGTGCGGAAAATGTTGATTGTGGAGGAAGCCTGGAAGGCGCTCACTTCGGCGAATATGGCGGATTATATGCGCTATATGTACAAGACCGTCCGTAAGTATTTCGGCGAGGTCGTCACTGTTACGCAAGAAGTTGAGGATATTATTTCCTCTCCGATTGTCAAGGAATCCATTATCAATAACTCGGACTGCAAAATCCTGTTAGACCAGCGAAAGTTTATGAACCGTTTCGGGGCGATCCAGTCGCTTCTGGGCCTGACGGATAAGGAAAAATCTCAGATACTCTCCATCAATATGTCTAATCATCCCGGCCGCTTCTATAAAGAGGTCTGGATAGGTTTGGGCGGCGTTCAATCGGCGGTGTACGCCACCGAAGTGAGCCGTTCGGAATACCTGACCTATACCACCGAGGAATCGGAAAAGATGGAGGTGCTGGAGCTGGCGGAAAGCCTGGGCGGGGATATAGAACTGGCGATTAAACAGCTAAACGAGGGTAAAAATTAAAACCGGAACAGCCATGTACAGGAAAGAATATATACCTGCCCAAGCAGTGGACAGCAATTTCCGGATGGCCGATTTACAGGGCCGTTGGAAAAACTCTTTCGGCTCGCCGGAAGTGGAAGTTGTCCGCAGCGGACATGGATACCGGATAACGTACAGTTACAAAACAGGGGTCAGTATCACGACCCGGTTATTTCGTTATGGTGGTACTGTATTCTTTAACCTGTACGGTTGGATTGCCATTTACTACGACCCGCTGCGGGATGTGCTTACCCTTTCGACCGAAGGGGACTATTACAGGGTGGAGGATTAACCCGCTTCGGCGGGTGTCTTCTCCCTTATCAATGAAACAATAACAATTAAAAGTAACAATATGAAACGATTGATTTTAATACTATGCGTGGCCGTTTTCGGTTTCGCGCATCAGGCAAAAGCACAGTGGACAGTCCTCGACCCGTCCAATTTGGTGCAGAACATACAGCAGGTAGTTAAATCAACCTCCACCGTGAGCAACCTGGTCAGCAATGTAAAGGAAACGGTAAAAATCTATGAACAGGGAAAAGCCTACTACGACGCGCTTAAATCGGTCAATAACCTGATAAAAGATGCCCGTAAGGTGAAACGTACCATTGAAATGATCGGCGACATCACCAATATGTATTCGACCGGGTTCAACAAGATGGCGTCCGATCCCAATTTCAGTGTCAATGAACTGGAAGCCATTGCCCTGGGCTATGCCAAATTGCTGGAGGAAGGCGGAGCGCTGGTCACGGAACTGAAAACCATCATCACAGGCGGAAACGGCCTCTCCCTCTCGGATAAGGAACGGATGGACGTAATCGACCAGATTTATACCAAAATGGTCGATTACCGCAACCTGACCCAATATTACACGAATAAAAATATCTCCATCTCCTTTATCCGCAGCCAGCAAAAAGGTGATATGGAGAGGGTGCGGGCGCTCTATGGCAAACCGTCAGACAGATACTGGTAAGCCATGACACTACTTGCAATAAATTTTGAAAACCTGCATCAGGTTCTCCGCAATCTGTATCAGGATATGCTACCCCTGTGCGGCGACATGATCGGTGTCGCCAAAGGGGTGGCCGGATTGGGCGCTCTGTTCTATGTGGCCTACCGGGTATGGAAGTCACTGGCCAGCGCGGAGCCAATCGACGTGTTTCCCCTGCTCCGGCCTTTCGCCATCGGGTTGTGCATCATGTTCTTTCCAACGGTAGTGCTGGGTACCATCAATGCGGTCATGTCGCCTGTCGTCACCGGAGCGCACGGTATTCTGGAAAGCCAGATGACCAACGTAGAGCAGTTGCAACAAGAACGGGATGCGCTGGAGTATGAAGCGCGGGTACGCGAGGGCAAGGAATGGTTGGTTAATGACGAGGTGTACGAAGAAAAATTCTCAGAACTCGGCATCCGGCAAATCGGCACGATGGTGTCCATGTGGTGGGAACACACCTGGTATAATATAAAGATGTGGTTCCGGCAGCTGGTGACGGATTTCTTTGAACTGCTGTATAACGCCGCCGGGCTGACGGTGGACACCTTACGAACATTCTTCCTGGTGGTGCTGGCCATATTGGGGCCGTTGTCCTTCGCCCTGTCGATTTACGATGGCTTCCAGTCTACCCTTACCAACTGGATTTCCCGGTATATAAGCGTGTACCTGTGGCTTCCCGTGGCCGACATTTTTTCGGCGGTACTCTCTAAAATTCAGGCATTGATGCTGGAAAGCGACATTGCCCTGCTGCAAGACCCCAGCTATATTCCGGATAGCTCGAACGGGGTGTATATCGTCTTTCTGATTATCGGTATTATCGGCTATTTCAGCGTTCCGACGGTCGCCGAGTGGATTATCCAATCGGGCGGCGGAGCCAGCGGTGCGATGAGCGGTATCAACCGGGCCGGCGCATTTACCGCAGGTGTGGCCGGAGGTATTGCCGGTAATGTACTGGGGCGCAGGTTCCGTGGAAAGATCGGAGGCGGTTCTTCGGGCGGCAGCGATTCAGGCGGCGGTGGCTCCGGCTCTCCCAACGGGCAGAACCTGGCAACACAGAACGGCGGTTCTTCAGGAAGCGCTTAACAGTCATTATTAATCAGTATCAATATGGAGTTCAAATCATTAAAAAACATAGAAAGCAGCTTTAAGCAGATAAGGCTGTTCGGCATGGTCTTTCTCTGCCTTTGTGCGGTGGTGGCGGTATTCAGTGTAATCAAGTCCTACCAGTTTGCCGAAGCGCAGCGGCAGAAAATTTACATACTCGATGGGGGAAAATCCCTCATGCTGGCCCTCTCGCAAGACCTTTCGCAAAATCGTCCGGTCGAAGCGAAAGAGCATATACGTCGGTTTCACGAGCTTTTTTTTACGCTCTCTCCCGACCGGGCAGCCATCGAATCCAATATCAACCGGGCTCTGTTCCTGGTGGATAAGAGTGCCTTTGCGTATTATCAGGATTTTCAGGAAAAGGGGTACTATAACCGCATTGTGTCGGGCAATATTAATCAAACCGTGCAGGTCGATTCTGTGGCGGTGGATATGAGAGTGTATCCCTACCGGGCTATAACCTACGCCCGGCAGATGATTATCCGCCAGAGCAATATCACCGAGCGTTCGCTCGTCACCCGATGCAACCTGATTAATTCCGTCCGCTCGGATAACAACCCGCACGGGTTTACAATGGAAAAGTTTGAGATTGTCGAAAACCGCGATGTGCGGACATTAGCCAGGTAAGAGTATGGTACGCAAGAAAATAAAAGCCTTCGGGGAGTGGTTGGAAGACCACCTGAGGCGGCTGTGCGGGGAAATTACCCCGGACAAGCGGATAATAGTCATCCTGACGATGTTTCTGCTCTTTACGGGGCTTTCCCTCTACTTCACCATTTCCTCCATTTACCGCTTCGGTAAGGGGAAAGGGGAACGGATGCAAATTCAGCATATCGAGCGGCTGGAACTGGAACTCCGGCAGAAACAGAGCCAGTTGGACAGTGTAAAACAAATAAACGATTTTAATTATGAATACGACAGAGAAACAGAATAAGCCTGCGGCGGAGAAAGAGAAAAAACAGCTCACGCCCCAGCAAATACAGAAGCGGAAGAAAATGGTCATTTTCCCGCTGCTGTTCCTGCTGTTCACAGCTTCCATGTGGCTCATCTTCGCCCCATCCGGGGAGGACAAAGAGCAACAGCAGGAAGGTTTCAATACCGAACTGCCCACACCCAAACAGAACGGTATCGTGGGCGACAAGATCGACGCTTACACGCAGGAAGCCATGCAGAGTAAACAACAGGAAAAAATGCGGTCTTTGCAGGATTTCGCCTTCTCCCTGGGTGAAGATGAAACCGAAAGACAATCCGCATCGGCTTCCCAAACAGTGGAGTATTACGAGAAACCGGAACCCTCCGGAGGCGTTGACACCCGTGGTAACAACGCTTTCCGGTCTTCCGTCGCTGCATACGAGAATGTAAACAAGCAGCTGGGCAGTTTTTATGAGGAACCGGCCGCGAAGGAAGCGGACGAACAGGCCCGGCTGGCAATGGAGCAGCGCATCGGGGAACTGGAACGCCGGTTGGAGGAAGAACAGCAGCGCAAGTCCGCAGAGGAAGACCAACTGGCGATGATTGAGAAGTCCTACGCCATTGCCGCCCGGTATATGGGTAGCGGACAGCAAAACGCTGCTACCGATGCCCAGGCGGCGCAGGCCGCTGCCACTTCCGGCAATCGTAAGGCTGCCGTGCAGCCTGTTCGCCAGGTGCGCCGTAATGTGGTGTCATTGCTGGCGGCACCTATGCCCGATTCGGTTTTCATGCAGGAGTTTGTGAAGCCCCGTAATTGGGGATTCCACACGGCTGCCGGGAATGAGGATGTGAAGGAGAAAAACAGCATCCGGGCGTGTGTCTATCAGACGGTAACCATTACCGACGGTCAGGAGGTCGGGCTACGGCTGTTGGAACCGATGATGGCCGGAACGACCCTGATTCCCGCCAATACGGTGATAAACGGGTCGGCGCGGATCAGCGGTGAACGGATGGGTATTGCTGTCAGTGCCGTACAGTATGCCGGAAATGTGATACCCGTAGAACTGATGGTTTTCGACCTCGATGGCGGGGAGGGCATTTTCGTTCCCGGCTCGGAGGAAATTAATGCCGTCAAAGAGATAGCCGCCAATATGGGTTCGGGTATGGGAAGCAGCATCACCATTACGGACGATGCCGGTTCCCAGCTGCTGGCCGACCTGGGGCGAAGTGCCATACAGGGTGCATCGCAGTATGTCAGTAAGAAAATGCGGACGGTCAAGATAACCCTGAAAGCCGGTTATCAGGTATTGCTTCTTCCTCCCATGAAATAATAAGACCACTAAAAATTCAAAGTTAAATCCGGTTCCGGGCCTATCCACCCGGTGCCATAAAAAACAATCAAGTATGAAAAAGATTTTTTTAGCACTCGCTTTGGTTGGGTGCATCTTTACAGCCAACGCACAGGAAACCGAAAGCGTTACATTTTCCTCAAAGGGCGACTACTTCGACGGGCTGACCCGTCCGCTCACTTTCAACCGCATGATACCGCCCTACGCGCTGGAGGTTACGTTCTCCAAGACGGTGCATATCATTTTCCCGGCAGCCATCCGCTATGTGGATTTAGGCTCGGCAGATCTGCTGGCGGCGAAAGCCGACGGCACGGAAAACGTACTGAGGGTGAAAGCCGCCCTGCGGGATTTCAGCCGCGAGAGCAATCTGGCGGTCATCACCGAAGACGGTGCCTACTACACCTTTAATGTTCGCTATGCCGATGAACCCCGCAAGCTGTCTATCGAGATGACCGATTTTCTGCACGATGGTGAAGCTGTGAACCGCCCGAACAACGCGATGGAAATATATATGAAAGAACTCGGGCAGGAATCGCCCCTGCTGGTGAAACTGATTATGAGGTCGATTTATAAGAACAACAAACGGGAGATTAAGCATATTGGCTGCAAACGTTTCGGCATCCAACACCTCTTAAAAGGCATTTACTCGCATAACGAGTTGCTCTATTTCCATACAGAATTGAAAAACTCGTCCAACGTGCCTTTCGACGTAGATCATATCACCTTTAAAATCGTGGATAAAAAGGTAGCCAAGCGCACCGCCATTCAGGAACAGGTAATCTGGCCGATCCGGGCACATAATTACATGATGATCGTGGGCGGCAAAAAGAGTGAACGCACGGTGTTCACCCTGCCCAAGTTCACGATACCGGACGATAAGCACCTGGTTGTGGAACTGTACGAAAAAGAAGGCGGGCGACACCAAACCTTTACGGTAGAAAACGCCGACCTGGTTCGTGCCAAAGTGATTAACGAACTAAACGCGAGATAACAATGAGAAGGGCAGTATTATTTATAGCGGCGGCGTTGTGCTTTGTCTTTGCGGACAAGGCGCACGCCCAGCGTGCCCTGCCGGGGATGCGGGGACTGGAAATACGTGGCGGTATGGTGGATGGTTTTCACTCGTCCGGCAGCCGTAACGAATTGGGTTATTACTTCGGTGCCGGTATGGCGACCTACACGAAGAACGCCAATAAATGGGTGTTCGGCGCGGAGTACCTGAACCGGTATTATCCCTATAAGGATGGGCGCATCCCTGTGGTACAGTTTACAGGGGAAGGAGGCTACTACTATAAGTTTATGGCCGACGGCTCCAAAACCTTTTTCTTCTATCTGGGCGCTTCGGCGATGGCCGGATATGAAACGGTGAATTGGGGCGACAATCTATTGTATGACGGCTCTACGATACAGAATAAAGATAAGTTCCTGTACGGCGGAGCAATCACGCTTCAGGTCGATGTCTATCTGACCGATAAAGTGATCCTCTTACTGACGGGGCGGGAACGTATCCTATGGGGTACGACTACCGGCCATCTTCATACACAGTTCGGTATCGGCATCAAATGTTATATATAACATTTGATACCATATGTTAGCTTTCAATTTATGTTGTATAATAATTGTATTTAACTTGTGAACAGTTAGTTGTGTGTTTTGGGAACAACATATTTATTTATATAATCCATTGAGAAAAGCTATGATGTCAGG